>JAGBTR010000288.1 GCA_017631215.1 Clostridia bacterium
GTAGTCGCGGAAGATGAGCTGGCTACCCGACGTATGCTCGGGCGTGACAACGTAAATGGTCTGGTGCGCGTTGAGATTGACAAAGTTTCCTTTGGTCAGCTCTGCCGCCAGGCACGTGCCGATGACCTGCGTGCCGTCCAGACACAGAATGGTGTCGACGACGGTGTTGGCGGTATAGTAGGAGACGAGCTGCTGCGCGACAGCCGTGGCCTCGGACAGACGGGTCTTCTGCGTCGTCACGTCAATGTAATAATTGATATGGCTATGGCTGGTCGCAAAGTGACCGGGGGTCACGCGCAAATACAGATTGTTGTGATGTGTCTTGATCTTGAGTGCGTGATTGTTAGGCATGGTAAAAACCCCTTTTTTTTCATTATAGCACGCAGATGGCAGGGTTGTCAACCACCGATCGGTGAAAATGCGATTTTTTGTGCATTTTGCCGATGCAAACGGGGGCGATTTTGCGTCCCGATCCTCAAAAAACGACACGATGGACAAAAAATGACCGCTTTTGCGTTTGATAAGCGCACGACCGCATTGTATAATGGCATCCATCAACCGCAAGGGATGGCACCCGCACCATCTGGGGTTTTGATTCGTTGCACTACCACCGCAAGAGTGGCAAGTGGCTGTGCTTTGGTCGCACGCCAAGGATCAACGTCGCTTGATTGAGGGAGGGAAGGCTTGATGCCGATTTGGGCTTGAAAACGGACAAAATTGGGATAGGATGAGAAAAAACGGTATTTACGGTTGAGAAGCTATGCGGTACAATAAAGGATGAAAAAATCTCGCACCTGTTGCCAAAGGGCGCAAAATATGGTATAATGGTATCATTCGATCATAAGGAGCATTTGCTATGGATTCACTTATTTTTGCCATCAACGCCGTCGCGCCCATCATTGCGATGGTCGCCATCGGTTACATACTCAAAAAGATCGGGTTTATGACGCCCGACTTCGCCAAGGCGGCCAACAAGCTGGTCTTCCGCCTCTTCCTGCCCTGTATGCTGTTCCTCAACGTCTACCGCATCGAGGATCTGGGCGGGATGGACTTTGGCTACGTCATCTACGTGCTGCTGGCTGTGCTGGTCATCTTCCTTGTCGCTTTGCCGCTGATACTCGCTGTGACCAAGCCTGCGGCGCGGCGCGGTGCGCTGTTGCAATCGATCTTTCGCTCCAACTACGCGCTGATCGGCATTCCGCTCTCGGAGGCGCTGTTCGGTGCCGAGGGCGCGGCGGTCGCTACGCTGCTCTCGACGGTTACCATCCCCTCCTTTAACATCCTGGCGGTCATCAGCCTGTCGATCTTCCAACAGAACGGCGGCAAGCCGAGCGTGAAAAAGATCCTGCTCGGCATCATCAAAAATCCGCTCATTCAAGCAGTGTTCGTGGGACTTGCCGCGGTCGGTGTCCGCGCCGTGCTTACGCATTTTGGCGTGGGCTTCCGTCTGTCCGACATCGACTCGCTCTTCAAGGTGCTGACCTATCTCTCCAACATGGCGACGCCCCTGGCCCTGCTCGTGCTGGGCGCACAGTTTGAGTTCTCTGCCGTGACCTCGCTCAAGAAGGAGATCGTGTTCGGTACGCTTATGCGCACCGTGGCAGTGCCCGTGTTCGGACTTGGCGCCGCATATGCGCTGATGAAGCTGGGCGTGCTCGACGTGACGGGCGCGCACTTTGCCTCGTTCGTTGCCGTCTTCGGCACACCCGTGGCGGTGTCCAGCGTGCCGATGGCGCAGGAGATGGACAGCGACGCGACGCTGGCGGGTCAGCTCGTCGTCTGGACGACGGCTGTCTCGGCGTTCACCGTGTTCTTGGCGGCGTTCATCCTGCGGCTGGTCGGCGTGTTTGCCTGAAGCCGTTTAACGCGTGAACCCAAAACGCACCGCTTGTCGATGGCAAACGGTGCGCTTTTTTTGCCGTCTGCCGCTTGCCGATTCTTGCGTTCGTAGAATAGCGAGGACGCCGCGCGCTTGATTCTTGTATTCATAGAACGGTGAGCGCTCGCCCGCACTTGACAGCCTCGGGAAAATATGATATAACTATAGACAACAGCCTTCTCAATCGAAAGGAGACACGCCAATGAAGAATCATATTTACTGTGTCGGCAACGCTCATCTTGACCCCATCTGGATGTGGGAATGGCAGGAGGGAAGCGCCGAGGCCAAGGCGACGGTGCGAAGTGCGCTGGATCGAATGAAGGAATTTCCCGATTTCAAGTTCGTTTGCTCGTCGACGAGCCTTTATCGCTGGATCGAGGAGTTTGATCTTTCGATGTTTGAGGAGGTCAAGCAGCGTGTGGCGGAGGGGCGTTTTGTGCTTGTGGGCGGTTGGATCGTCCAGCCCGACTGCAACAATCCCTCGGGCGAGGCGTTTGCCCGTCACGGTCTGTACGGCCAGCGTTATTTTATGGAAAAATTCGGAACGTACGCGCGCGTGGGCTATAACGTAGACTCGTTCGGTCACAACGCGATGCTGCCGCAGATTCTCAAAAAAAGCGGTATGGACGCCTACGTGTTTATGCGTCCGATGGAGCAGGAGATGCATCTGGATCAAGACCTGTTCCGCTGGGTTGCGCCCGACGGCACGAGCGTGGATACCTTGCGCTTGTGGGGATGCTACTGCAACCAATTTGCCGACGAGGCACGGCTTGAGTCGCTTTTGAACGAAAACAGCGAGGGCTGTCGCACGGGCGTGGATGCCTTCCCACTCTTTTACGGCGTCGGCAACCACGGCGGCGGACCGACCATTCGCCACATCGAGCTGCTCAAGGCGTGGGCAGCGGCGCATCCCGAGCAAACGGTCGTCTTCTCCGATCTGTCGGATTTCTTTGAAATATGCCGCGAGGAGTTGCCCGAGCTGCCAAGCTATCAGGGCGACCTTCAGCATCACGCGAGCGGTTGCTATGCGGCGGTGTCGGCGGTCAAGGATACCATCCGCAAGGGCGAGTGCGCGCTGTATCGCGCCGAGGTCGACTCGGTGCTGGGAA
>JAGBTR010000289.1 GCA_017631215.1 Clostridia bacterium
CGAAACGCCCGTCTACACCCACCTCTTCCCGAGCCACTGGATGCATCTCCGTTATGCAAGAAATCCAAAAAATCTTGCAGAAATGGTGCGCGATTTTTGGGAGAGACAGGTGAAAAACGAATGATTTTTCATTCGATTTCCAAACTTTTTTTGCAAACCGTGCCGATAGGTATTGCATTTGGTTAAAATATGTGGTATAATATTTGGCATATTGCGGCAAGATGCAACTTTTTTTCGAAAAGTTGCAAAATCAAGCCGATCATAAAACGTGAAAGGATGATATTTCCGTGAAACGAATTACCGTAAAGCAGTTGTTTTCCGACCCCGCAGCCTATGCGGACAAAGAAGTGACCGTCGCCGGCTGGGCGAGAACCATCCGTGCCTCCAATGCCTTTGGCTTTATCGAGCTTAACGACGGCAGCTACCTGACCAATCTTCAGGTCGTCATCGAGGCGGAAAAGCTGGAGAATTATAAAGAGCTGGCCAAGCAGAACGTCGGCGCATCGTTCGTCGTCAAGGGTGTCTTTACGCTGACTCCCGAGGCCAAGCAGCCCTTCGAGCTCAAGGCCACCGAGGTCGAGATCGAGGGTACCTCTACGCCCGACTATCCTCTGCAGAAGAAGAGACACACCTTTGAGTATCTGCGTACCATCGCCCACCTGCGTCCCCGCGCCAACACGTTCAACGCCGTGTTCCGCGTGCGCTCGGTGGCCGCTTACGCCATCCATAAGTTTTTCCAGGAGCGTGGCTTCGTCTACGTCCACACGCCGCTGATCACCGGCTCGGACTGCGAGGGTGCAGGCGAGATGTTCCAGGTGACCACGCTGCCGCTCGATAACGTCCCCAAGACGGAGGACGGCGAGGTCGATTTCTCGCAGGACTTCTTTGGTAAGAAGACGGGTCTGACCGTTTCCGGTCAGCTCAACGGCGAGACCTTCGCTATGGCATATGCCAATATCTACACCTTCGGTCCCACCTTCCGCGCCGAGCGCTCCAATACCCAGCGCCACGCGGCAGAGTTCTGGATGGTCGAGCCCGAGATGGCATTTGCCGATCTGACCGACTATATGGACACCGCCGAGGATATGATCAAGTTCGTGCTGCGCTACGTGATGGAGCAGTGCCCCGCCGAGATGGAGTTCTTCAACAGACTCATTGATACGTCGCTGTTGGAGCGTCTGACCGGTCTGGTCGATGCCGATTTCGGTCGCGTGACCTATACCGAGGCTGTCGAGCTGCTCCAGAAGTCGGGTCACCAGTTCGAGTACGACGTGTACTGGGGTATGGACCTTCAGACCGAGCACGAGAGATACCTGACCGAGGAGATCTTCAAGAAGCCCGTCTTCGTTACCGATTATCCCCGTGAGATCAAGGCGTTCTATATGCGCCGCAACGACGATGGCAAGACGGTCGCCGCTGCCGATATGCTGGTTCCCGGTGTCGGCGAGCTGATCGGCGGTTCGCAGCGTGAGGAGAGACTCGACGTGCTGCTGGATGCCATCAAGTCGTTTGGTCTGAACGAGGAGGATTACTCCTGGTATATCGATCTGCGCCGCTTCGGCGGTACCAAGCACGCAGGCTTCGGTCTGGGCTTTGAGAGACTCATTATGTACATCACGGGTATGTCCAACATCCGTGACGTCGAGGCATTCCCCCGTACGACGGGAAGTGCCGATTTCTGATCTTTGCTTTTTTGAAAGGGCGTTCCTATGAAGAAATACACTGAAATGAACCGAGACGAGCTCGCCTCGCTCCGTGCTGAGCTGCAGGAGCAGTATGATGCGCTCAAGGCAAAGGGGCTCTCGCTCGACCTCTCGCGCGGCAAGCCCTGCGCAGAGCAGCTCGATCTAGTCGACGGTATGATGCATTGCCTCGATGCCGCCGATGCCAAGGTCGGCTCGGACTACCGCAACTACGGTATCCTGACGGGTATCCCCGAGGCAAAGAAATTGTTCTCCGAGCTGTTCGGTATCCCCGAGAGCAGACTGATGGTGTGCGGTAACTCGTCACTCAATCTGATGTACGACGCGCTTGCACGCGCTATGCTGTACGGCGTGGTCGGCAGTGAGCGTCCGTGGTGCAGGGAAGAGACGATCAAGTTCCTGTGTCCCGCACCCGGCTACGACCGTCACTTCGGTGTCACCCAGTCGCTCGGCTTTGAGCTGGTCTACGTTCCTATGCTCGAGACGGGCCCCGATATGGACGAGGTCGAGCGCCTCGCCGCAACAGACACCGCCATCAAGGGCATCTGGTGCTGTCCCAAGTATTCCAACCCCAACGGTATCACCTATTCTGAGGAGACCGTCCGCCGTCTCGTTTCGATGAAGACAGCGGCACCCGATTTCCGCATTATGTGGGATAACGCCTACGCGGTCCACGACCTGTATCCCGACGCGCCCGACAAGCTCGCAGACATCTTCGCGCTGGCAGACGAGGCGGGCAATCCCAACCGCGTCTTCTACTTCTCCTCGACCTCCAAAATCACCTATCCCGGTGCAGGCGTGGCGATCATGGCGGCATCCGAGGCGAACCTTGCCCAGATCACGCACATTATGTCGATGCAGACCATCGGCTTCGATAAGCTCAACCAGCTCCGTCACGTCAAGTATTTCGGCAACGCCGAGAACGTGATGAAGCATATGGCTGCACAGGCGGATATCCTGCGCCCCCGCTTCGAGCGTGTCGAGCAGATCCTCGACGAGGAGCTGGGTGATACGGGCATCGGCTCGTGGACGCATCCGCGCGGCGGCTACTTCGTCAGCTTCTTCGCCCCCAAGGGCACGGCCAAGCGCATCTATCTGCTTTGCCGCGAGGCAGGCGTCGTGCTGACGGGCGTCGGCGCGACCTACCCCTACGGTAACGATCCCGACGATTCCAATATCCGTATCGCGCCCACCTACCCGACCTTCGAGCAGATGGAGGCAGCGACCTACGCACTCACGCTTTGCACCAAGCTCGCAGCGGTCGAGCAGCTGCTGGCATAATTAAATGAAAAAAGAGGATGCCGAGGCATCCTCTTTTGTATATACGGGGGATCCAACCGCCCGATGGGCGAGCTGCTCGCACGTTACCGAGTGCAAACAAAGCATAAGCCCACGCCCTAAAAACGTGC
>JAGBTR010000290.1 GCA_017631215.1 Clostridia bacterium
AATACCGAAACGCCTACACTGATCGGCTTCTTGGAGGAAAACTCGCTGGTTGCCGAGGTCGATAAATACGACGAGAGTGCGGATGCGGTGATCATGATGACGATTCACTCTGCCAAGGGCTTGGAATTTCCCGTGGTCTTCCTGCCCGGCATGGAAGACGGCGTTTTTCCCGGCATGCAGAACATAAATTCGGGATTGCCCGAGGACATGGAGGAGGAGCGACGTCTGGCTTACGGTGCGTTGACCCGTGCCAAGGATAAGATTTTCATGACTCACGCAAAGATCCGTCGTATGAACGAGCGTACTATGTACCACGAGCTTTCTCGCTTCGTTCGCGAGATCCCCTCGCACCTGGTGGTGCAGGATTCTCCCGTACGCTATTACGATAGCTACACGCAACCAAAGCCTCGTGTGTATATTTCTGATGGTGTGACGTTTGGCAACGAGAGCCGTCCCGCGCCGAAAAAAACGGCCGCCTCCTTGAATTTGAAGGAGGGCGACCGCGTAAAGCATTCGGTGTTTGGTGAGGGCGAGATCCTTTCGGCGCGTCCGATGGGCGCTGATGTGCTATATGAGGTTGTGTTTGACCGCGTTGGCACGAAAAAGCTGATGGGAACGTATGCGCGCCTTAGTAAGATCGACTGATTATTTCTTCGCAAATAGGGTTTCGATCCGCTTTGTGGCCATCTTCGTGGAATAGCACCAGGAATCCATGTGGCGGACCTGCTCACAATCTATAAAATATTTCATCTCCGACGGTGCTTTTTCGCCGCGATAGGCGTCGATGAGCACAAGCTTGATTTTCATGCGGTCGGGGATGATATTTTTTATGTAGACGGCTACGCGCTGGCCGACCTCGCAAAGCTCGCGGTCGCGCGTCCCCTCGCGCAGCTCGGCAAGACCCGCAAGATTCGGGGTAAGCTCGACGAAAACGCCGTAGCTCTCGATACTTCGTACAACACCCGCTACGGTCTGTCCGATCTCAAAGCCGGACGCGTTTTCCTCCCACGTGCCAAGCAACTCCCGCATGCTCACAAATATCCGTCCGAGAGTGGGGTCGATGCTTTTGATCACCGTCCAAAGACGGTCACCCACGCGCAAGCGGTCGGACGGGTGCGAGATCCTTGACACTGACAGGCAATCGACCGACAAAAGAGATGCGATGCCGCAGCCGATATCGACAAATGCCCCAAAGTTTTCCAAGTGCGTCACTCGCGCAGGAAGAATGTCACCGGGGATGCAATCGAACAAAAATTTATGCAGACACTCGATCTGCGCCTCTCGTCGGGAGAGAAAGGCCGTCGGAATCCCGTTTTCCATCTCGATCCGCAAAACCTTAAAGCAGACAGGCTTTCCGACGCGCGTGATGACAGCAATGTCCTTGATCTCCTCACCTCGATGACAGTAGATCGCCTCCGACCGCTCGATGATGCCGCGCATGCCAGGCAGATCGACGTGAAGACGCATGCTGCTGTCGCAGAGCAGAGCGGTGGCTTCGAGAATTTTTCCCTCGTGCATCGCGCGCTCCAAGGAGGATGGGGAAGAGAGATACTCGCGATTTTCGGCCGTGCCGATCCGATACCCCTCGGGCAAATAGCAGTTGTTCATGTTCGTTTGACCTCCGTGCTTTTGTTATGATGATACAATCTATGCGAAAGGCCTTTTTGATATGCTAGAAAAAATAAAACGGCGAAATAGGATTTGCGAGCAAATGGCATGAAAAAACGAGAAAACGAGAGCATTGAAATATCTAAATTAAATTTTTTCAATTTTTTTGAAAAAAGGTATTGACAAGCACAAAAAAGCATGATATAATAGGCAAGCATGAAAAAATAAAACAAAAAATTCGGAGGAATCAGCAATGTCTACCTACATGGCAAAAGTAGAAACGATTGAGCGCAAGTGGTACGTGTTGGATGCCGCCGGCAAGCCTCTTGGCCGTGTCGCAGCAGCAGCAGCAACCATTCTTCGCGGCAAGCATCGTCCTGAGTTCACCCCCCACGTGGATTGCGGTGAGTTCGTTATCATCATCAATGCGGCAGAGGCCGTTCTGACCGGCAGAAAGCTCGAGCAGAAGTACTATCGCCGCCACAGCGGTTACATCGGTGGATTGAAGGAAGTTCAGTACAAGACCCTGATGGCAACCAAGCCCGAGCTGGCTATGGAGCTGGCTGTTAAGGGTATGCTCCCCCACAACACCATCGGCGCAAAGTCCGCAACCAGACTGAAGGTCTTTGCAGGTGCTGAGCACACGCACGCAGCACAGAAGCCCGAAGCAATTGAGCTTTAAGGAGGAAGAAGTAGATGTACACCAGTTCTAAGCCTTATTTCTACGGCACGGGCAGAAGAAAGAAATCCGTAGCACGCGTTCGCATCGTTCCCGGTACGGGCGTTATCACCATCAACAAGAAGAACATCGATGAGTACTTCGGTCTTGAGACCCTCAAGCTCATCGTTAACCAGCCCTTCGGCGTAACCGAGACCGCAGGCAAGTTCGACATCATCGCCAACGTAAACGGCGGCGGTCTGTCCGGACAGGCAGGCGCTATCCGTCACGGCCTGGCAAGAGCTCTCGTTCAGGCTGACGAGAACTACAAGCCCGCTCTCAAGGCAGCAGGCTTCCTGACCCGCGATCCTCGTATGAAGGAAAGAAAGAAGTACGGACTCAAGGCTGCACGTCGTGCACCTCAGTTCTCCAAGAGATAATTTGTTTTATCTCATATACAAGAAGCTCTGCTACGGCAGAGCTTTTTGTTATTTCGGAGCACC
>JAGBTR010000291.1 GCA_017631215.1 Clostridia bacterium
CAAGCTACTTGACACGGCAAATCGCCTTCTTCATAAAGATATCGGGGGCGACACTTCTCTTGGGATCGTCCAGTGCCTCCTTGGCGCCGTCCGCATAGGCACAGCACACGTCGGTGCCGATGTTCATCTTGCGGATACCCGCCGCGATGGCCGCCTTGACCTGCTCGTCGGGAATGCCCGAGCCGCCGTGAAGCACCAGCGGAATGCCGCCCGTTGCCTCGCGGATGGCGCGAACGCGCTCGATGTCAAGGCAGGGGGTCTTCTTATAGTGACCGTGCGCGTTGCCGATGAGCACCGCAAGGCAGGTCACGCCCGTCGCCTTGACGAAGGCCGCCGCCTCCTCGGGCGAGGTGAACTCGTCCATCGCGTCGTCGTTGACGCTGCCGACGTGACCGATCTCACCCTCAACACCGATGCCGACCGCGGCGCAGATGTCGACGATATGCTTGGTCATCTCGACGTTCTTGTCAAAATCGTGCACCGAGCCGTCGAGCATCACGCCCGTAAAGCCCCAGCGCAGTGCTCTTGTCGCCTCCCACTCGGAGGGACCGTGGTCAAGGTGGAAGCAGATCGGAACGCTTGCGCGCTGTGCCGCCGCCACGATGGAGGGAGAGAGATAGAAGCCGACCTCCTCGTCGACCAGGCGGGGATACATCTGAACGATAATGGGCGCGCGCTTCTCCTCGGCGGCATCGATCACGCCCATCAGCGTCTCGACGTTGTATACGTTAAAGGCAGGGATGCAGTAGTTGCCCTTCTCTGCCATACCAATGACGGTCTGCAAATTTACCAGCATCGTCTTATCCTCCTCAACCCAGAATCAGATCCTCAAGCGAGAGGATGGTGACCTTGTCCTGCGCGACGCTCTTGAGAGAAACGTACTCGGACACGCTCGCCGTGACGATGGTGCTCTCACCGATGCTCGTCGCATTGAAGATGCGGCGCTCGGCGACCTTGACCATCACCTCGGGCAGATACTGCGCCATGAGGATATTACCCGCCCAGACCGTCTCGGCGCGGTTCAGATGGAGCTCATGCAGCTCGGCAAAGGCGGAGATGACCGCTCTTGCCTCCTCCGTCTCGCCGAGATCTCTGGCGAGCTGGAAGGGATCCTGATACACGACCGCACCGATCTTGCCCTCGGCCTTGAGCGCACCGCTCGCGACCAGCTCGGCAAGGAATGCGGTATAGGTGACCGCCTTGGCGGACAGCTCGATGCCGTGCTCGCCATAGGTCTGCTTGACCACCTTGGCGTCGACGGGATCGTACAGCACGACCGTTCGGTAGCCGTTCATCATGTCAGCGGCGGCAGCCATCTGCTCGCGCGTCTCCTCGGTGGCACCGATGAGGAAGTCGAGCTGTGCGCCCGTGGGCTTCTCGTCAGCGAGCACGGTGAACTTGACGCCTGCTCTGTCCAGCACCTCGATCGCCTTGACCGCCTGCGCGCACGCCATATAGCGCGCGTCAGCGCCCAGCACGAGCAGCGTGTCCGTCTTGTCGCTATGAGCGGCGATGGCGGCCGTCAGCTTGTCGCAAAGGATGGTCTTGCCGTAGGCATTGCCCGTCTCAAGACAGTTGTCGAGCAGCGTGTTGATGTAGACGGGCAGCTTATCCTCGAGCGCCGCCTGCGATCTGACCTCGCGGGTGAACATCACGGGATCCCAGCCCGTCACGCACTCGCGCACACAGCCGCCGCACATGGCGCACTCGTAGATGTTGTCCATGATCTCCTCGAGCGCGATCGCCTCGCGGTTGACCATCGAAATGCCCAGCGCGCGACCGCGAGGCGTGCTTCTCTCGTGACCCGTCGCGTTGCCGATGGGGCAAATATGGTGGCACATCCAGCAGAAGCGGCAGGAGTCCACGTGCTTCTTTGCTTTATCTGTCATCATCATAATTCTCTACCTCCTATCAAAGACCCAGCTTGAACGGGTTCATAATGCCATTGGGATCGAGCTGCTTCTTGATGCCCTCGAACACCTGCATCGCAGGACCGTACTGCTCCTTCATCAGGCGACCCAGCTTGATGCCGACGCCGTGGTGATCGTTGACCACACCGCCGTGAGCCAGTGCCGCGCGCACGCCGCACGACCACACCGCCTGATGCAAACGGAGCGCCTCGACGGGGTCTTGCGGCACATCCTTGCCCTCGATGATGAAGCGATCGTACAGCATCGCGCCCCACTCGTACCAGTGCGAGAAGTGTGCGATAAACTTGGCCTGCGGGAAATTGGTCTCAATGGCGTTCTTCATCGCCCAGTAGATCTCCTCGATCTTATCGTAGGGGGCGATGGTGTCCATCGTACCGAACATCTGGGGAATGTCCATCATATGACCGGGATAGAAGAAGGTGATCTTTTCCTTCCACCACTTCTCGCCGTACTCCGAGCCGAGATCCTCGGCGCCGTACTTTTTGAAGGTGTCAAGCAGGATCTTCTCCTCGACCTCGACGAGCTCGCGACATCCCTCGATCGCGACGTTCATAAACGCGCCCTTGCGCTCGACGCCGACGATCTTCTTGATGAGCGACGCCGTCTCGGCCTCGTCGTAAAGGCGCATAACGGACGGCTTGAACTTCTGCAGCAGCTCGCGGCTGGCCTGGAAGGCGCCGTGCATATCCTGAAACAAAAATCCGCGGAAGCGTCTCTCCTCGGGCATATCGTAAATACGCATCTGAGCCTTGGTGATGATACCCAGCGTACCCTCCGAGCCGATGAAGATCTGGTTGAGGTCGGGACCGGCGGCGTGCTTGGGCGCGGGCGAGGTCTCGATGATGTCGCCGTTGGGCAGGACGACCTCCATCTTGAGCACCATATCGTCGATCTTACCGTACTTGGTCGAGCAGACGCCGATACCGCGGTGGGCAAGGAAGCCGCCGACGGTCGAGCAGGTCAGCGAGGAGGGGTAGTGCATGGTTGCCTTACCGACCTCATTGGCCGCCCACTCGATGTGCTTATAAATGGCACCCGTGCCGCACTCGATGTACATACCCTCGGTATTGACCTCGTAGATCTGGTTCATTCTCTTGGTGTCAAGCAAAATACCGCCGCAGACGGGGATGGCACCGCCCTGCGTACCGCCTCCCGCACCCCAGGTGGTAACGGGGAGCTTGTAGTAGTTGGCGATCTTAACGACCTTGGAAACCTCCGTCGC
The DNA here is from genome assembly GCA_017631215.1 of Clostridia bacterium. Lineage (GTDB taxonomy): Bacteria > Bacillota > Clostridia > Oscillospirales > CAG-272 > SIG644. Next base: position 3,154 of record JAGBTR010000291.1, read on the forward strand.
GTCCTTGGGGCAGACGATAAAATCCGCCTCGGGCATACGGCAGCCACGGTCTGCCCACATACGCGACAGCCAATAGTAGTCGACGCTGTGCGTGACCTTGTCGATCTGGCGCACCGAGCAGTTTTCCACGCCGACGGCGTCCTCAAGCTCTGTCAGAATCATAGAAAACAAAAACTCATTCATTTGGATCTGCATAAAAATGATCTCCTTTGTTTATTAAGATGTCTTCATTCTATCATATAGCTCCTCCTTTTTCAAGTTCCGCGCGAAAATATTTTTTGAGAAGTTGACTTTTTTTGCAAGCTGTGGTACAATAAATGAAAATAATTTTCATTCGGGAGCAACTGATGGAAACCATTCTGCACAAGATCCGCTTTTCGTTCGATTCTCTTGGTCCTGCCGAGCAGCGGCTGGCGAGCTACCTTCTTTCCCACACCGACGACATCATCGGTCTTTCGATCTCCGAGCTGTCGCGTCGCTCGGGCTGCGGCGATGCGACGGTGGTGCGTTTTGCGCGTCGCTTGGGACTTGAGGGCTACGGCGAGCTGAAGATAAGACTTGCGAGCGAGATGCGCGCAACGAGCGAGCTGAGCGCCGAAATTCAGCGCGGCGACAGCTGTCTGGATATTTTCCGCAAGCGCATTGCCGACATTCAGGAGTCGCTTCACAACACCGAGTCGGTGTTGAATGCGGACGACCTGACCCGCGCGGCCGAGGCGATATTGCGCTCCGATCGCGTGGTGGTGTTCGGGCTTGGCAACTCTGCCGCCATCGCGCACGACGCGGCGCACAAATTCCTGCGCTTGGGTCTTGCCGCCCAGAGCTGCTGCGACAATCATATGCAGGCCATCGTGGCGTCGCACTTAGGTCGCGGCTCGGTCGCCATCGGCATCTCACATTCGGGCACGTCACGCGACGTGGTCGAGGCACTGCGCCTTTGCAAGATCTGCGGCGCGACCACCATCTGCATCACCAATTACGGTCATCCCCCCATCGTCGACGCCTCCGATATTGCCCTGTTCACCAAGTCCGACGAAACCAAGCACTCCATTCTCGCCATGAGCTCGCGCATCGCACAGCTCGCCATCTTCGATAGCATCTATACCTATATCGTCCTCAACGCCGACAAGTCCGCTCGCCAAGCCATGCAAAACACCGAATTTGCGTTGCAGAATAAGAAGTATTGAGGGACGGGGGGACGAAGGATGTAGGGGTGCTTTTTTGAAAAAAAGCACCCCTACGACCCCGAAAAAACTTTTAAAAAAAAGAAAACTGGTGCATAACTTCACTTTTTTATCCTAACACTTTGTATGTGTTCTTGGGGGGGCCCCGCGAAGATTTGAGTATAAACGAAAAACGGCAGAGCCGTTGATTTCTCTGCCGTTTTTATAATGATGCTAAACGAACGCCGCCATTGCACCCGTCATTGCTCACTGTATTCGTACAAGGACGTGTGGAAAACCTGCATAATTTTCGTTTTGTTTTTCCA
>JAGBTR010000292.1 GCA_017631215.1 Clostridia bacterium
ATCATCACCTTCCACTCGCTCGAGGATCGCATCGTCAAGCAGACCTTCGCGTCGCTGGCGCAGGGGTGCACCTGCCCCAAGAGCCTTCCCGTGTGTGTGTGCGGTAATCGCCCGATTGTCAAGGTGGAGACCAAAAAGCCCATCCTGCCAAGCGAGCAGGAGCTCAAGGAGAATCCGAGATCGCGCAGTGCCAAGCTGCGTGTGATTACGAAGCTATAAATTTTTTGTAAGATCGATGGGACAGTCGTCACATCCGGAAAGGGGAACAAACGATGAACGGTACAGCAGAGATCAGAAGAAACGAATGGACAGCACAGGTGTCTGACGTGCGAGTCTCTCATAACAACGCTGTGTCGGAAGAGGATGCAACCCTTGCCGCGCTGACCCGTCGTTGTCGCGGTCGTGGCTTTGCCCGCGCCGCAAGCGAGCATACAAGGAGCATGGACGCCATGGTGGATGAAGCAAAGGCTACCGCCCCCGCGCATTATCGCTGGGACGAGCTTTGCGAAAACGGTCGGGGGGACCAATTCCGCAGTGCAACCTATCTCGGTCGGCAGGTAATGGATGTGGATGACTTTGCCGCATATTTCGCAGAGTGCCGCGCACAGCGTCGCGCGCAGAGTGAGGGCGTTGTTGCCACCACTGTGCAGGAAAACGCACCGGCACGCACACGGGAGGAATCCCATATGGCACGCCTGACGGGCGCGTCCGCGCTGGCAAGATACGAGGCTAAGACGAAGAGCACGGCGGACCGTGTGATCGCCTTTGCCCGCGATTGGCTGTGTCCGGACGATCCCGAGCTGCGTCGCAAGGGTGAGAAAAAGCGCGTGCCCGTATCGGTCATTTCGGTACTGGTGGTGATGGCTGTCTCGCTGATGCTGATCGTTTCGAGCTCGGTCATGGTGGCCAACGCTCACCGCGAGGTCAGCGATCTTGGCGACGAGGTGGCAGTGCTGGAAAGAGAAGCACAGCTGACGCAGGACAAGCTCGAGTCGAGCGTGGATTATTTGGAGATCTACCGCACGGCGACCGAGGAGCTGGGCATGATCCCCGCAACCTACGTCGATTCGATGTACGTTGATACGACAGTCGGAAACACCATTGAGGTGCTTGAGACTGAGGAGGAAGAAGCGCCCGGGCTTTCGACGTTGCTCGCTGCCATCGGTATCGGCATCGGTCAGTAAGTCGGTGTCATAACGGCAGAAAATTTTGCATAAGATAGAGCAGTAAACGACGGCGAGACGCCGCGAGAAGTGAGGTTGACGCATTGAACGATTCGACGGTCCATCTGAGTGTGCTTCGACGGGCGCGTGTGATCAGCCTTGCGATGGTTGCCATCTTTGCGTTGTTGCTTATCCGTATCCTCTGGATACAGACGGTGGACTACGACCGCTATCAGGCCAAGGTCATCGAGCAGATGACCACCGAGAGCACCGTCAATGCCAAGCGCGGTAATATATATGATAGAAACGGCGTGTTGCTTGCGACCGACGTTACTACTTACCGCATCTTTATCTCGCCCTCCTCCATTCTGTCCTCGCAAGAGAAGGCAGACGAGGAAGGGAAGTCGGTCCAATACGCAGACCTTATCGCGAGAGGGCTTTCCGAAGCCTTGAACGAGGGCTACGGTGTGACCTATGAATTTGTTATCAAGCAGACCGAGTACGTCAAATATCTCGACCGTACCGTGGCGCGTCAGGTAGACGAGAGCACGGCGGACAGTATCGTGACCTTCGTCGAGGAGAACGACCTTGACGGTATGGTCTATTTCGAGGCGACGTCCTCGCGCTATTATCCCTACGGCACGATCGGAGCGCATCTGATCGGCTTCTGCAACAGCGACGGCTCGGGTATTTACGGTCTTGAGCTCGAATACAACGAGCAGCTGTCGGGTACGCCCGGTAAGTACGTCATCGCACGAGACGCGCAGAGCAACGAGATGCCGTATGAGTACGAGCAATACATTCCCGCCATTGATGGCTACCACGTGACGGCGGCGATGGACATCTTCGTGCAGGCGGCACTGGAGGAGCAGCTCAAGCTCGCCTATGAGGAATCGGGCGGACAGAGCCGTGCGTGCGGTGTCGTGACCGACCCGATGACGGGTGAGATCCTTGCGATGGCGGTCTATCCCACCTTTGATCTCAACGATCCCTGGGAGCTCAACGAATACGATTCCGAGGCGTTGCTTACCAGTGGTCTGGCCAGCGATAGCGCGGAATACAGCAAGAAAAAATCAGAGCTTTTGCTTAAAACGTGGTCGAACAAGGCGATGATCGAGGCGTATATTCCCGGCTCGACCTTCAAGATCATGACGTCGGCCATGGTGCTGGAGGAGGACGCGGTCAAGGTGACCGAGAACTTCAACTGCCCGGGCTACTATATGGTTGGAAGCACCAAGATCCGTTGCCACAAGACGACGGGACACGGGCATCTGACGTTTGCGGGCGGCATTCAGCAATCCTGCAACCCCGTGCTGATGAACGTCGGTCTCCGACTCGGCACGGATCGGTTTTACGAATACTTCAAGGCTTTTGGCTATCTGGATCGCACGGGAGTCGATCTGCCGGGTGAGGGCGTCAGCGTCTTCCACCGCGAGGATAACTTCCAAACGTTGGATCTGGCAACTGCCTCCTTTGGACAAAACTTTACCGTAACGCCTGTTCAGCATATCAGCGCACTTGGCGCGATTGCCAACGGCGGTGATCTCATCACACCGCACGCCGTGCTCAAAATCACCGATGCTCAGGGCAACGTGATCGAGCGAACGGAGGCCGAGGTCAAGCGCCAGGTCGTCAGCACAGAAACCTGCCGCACCGTGTCGCAGATCCTTGCAGAGGGTGTCGCGGGCGACGGCGGCGCAAGAAACGCATACGTCGCAGGCTACCGTGTGGCGGCCAAGACGGGTACGTCGCAAAAGATTGGTTATGAGGACGCAGGCGCGGACGATTACATCTGCTCCTGCATCGCATACGCTCCCGCAGAGGCACCGCGCGTGCTGGCACTCCTGATGGTGGATGAGCCGACGCAGGGAATGCTGTACGGAAGCACGGTTGCCGCTCCTTATATCGCGGGATTGCTTGAGACGATCCTGCCGTATATGGGTGTCGAGGCTGTCTACACCGATGCCGAGCTGGAAACGCTGTCGATAACCGTCCCGAATATGATCGGGTACAATGCACAGCAAGCAAAGGCTCGCACCGATGATCTGGGCGTTGCGCTCAAGGTCGTCGGAGAGGGCGCCAAGGTCGTCAGACAAAGCCCTGCTTCGGGTGAGAAGATGGAGCGCGACGGCGGCGGTCTGATCGTCTATCTGGGCGACGAGACCGATACGCAGAGCGTGCAGGTTCCCAATGTGATGGGGCTGAGTGCGGCGGCGGCCAA
>JAGBTR010000293.1 GCA_017631215.1 Clostridia bacterium
ATACTCGAGCGTGATCTCGGCGGCCTCTGCCAGCTCGGTCAGCTCGACGTTGCCGTGGATGGCGTAGAGGTTGTCGCCGATCTTCTCGACGCCCACCGCGGGTGCGGGCTCCTCGCCCTCGGCCACGGGCGCATCGTCGTGATCAAACTCACCGACGAGCTGCTCGACAAGGTCGTACATCGTGACGATACCCGACATACCGCCGTACTCATCCAGCACGATGGCGAGCGAGTTGTGCGTCGTCTTCATATTGCGGAACAGCACGTCCGCCTTGACGTTCTCGGGAACGAAGTAAGGCTGCTTGACGGCCGTCTCCAGAATGTTTTCCTTGGTTTTATCCGCCAGACGGAAATAATCCTTGGCGTTGAGGATACCAACGATCTTGTCTGCCGATTCCTCGCAGACGGGGTAGAGCGTGTGTCTGTTCTCGTGGATGGTCTCGTCCCAAACACTGACGTCGTCCTCCATCCAGAGAAGGGCAACCTCGGTGCGGTGGGTCGCGATATCGCCCGCGCTCAGATCGTCAAACTCAAATACGTTGCGGATGAGCTCCTTTTCCTCGTGGTCGATGGTGCCGCTCTCGCTACCTGCGTCGACCATTAGACGAATGTCATCCTCGTCGACCTGCTCCAGCTCCTCGTGGGGATCGATGTTGCGCATACGAAGCACCGCGTTGGTCGAAACCGACAGAAGCCAGACAAAGGGCGTGAACAGCTTGGCAAGAGAGGTGATAAATCCGACTCTCTTGAGTGCCATCTCCTCACCCTTGCGCTGTGCGACCCGCTTGGGAACGAGCTCGCCGAAGACCAGCGTAAAGAAGGAGAGGATGAGCGTGATCACGATGACGAGCACCGTCTCGGGAATGACGACACCCAGTGTCTTGAGCCATGCCTGCAGCGGCTCGGCAAAGCTGTCGGCCGCCAAAGCACTTCCCAAAAATCCCGCCAGCGTGATGGCGATCTGAATGGTGGACAGGAACTTCTCGGGCTTGCACGTCAGCTTGAGCAGCTTTTTGGCGCGCTTGTCACCCTCGTCGGCCAGTGCCTTGAGGCGGATCTCGTTAACCGAAACGAGCGCCAGCTCGGTGCCTGCAAAGTAGGCATTAATGGCGATCAGAACGATCTGGAGCGCAATGAGTAATACGTACTTGATGATCTCAAGCTCACCGGAGACGGGAGCCTGTGCGGCGTTCAGCACACACAATCGTATGGGGTCCAAAGTAAAGTACCTCTTTCTTTTGTATTTGAAAGGAAGTGTGACTTTTCCGAAAATGAGTATAAGGCATAGACCTGCACGCCATTCTGCGAGCAAGCCTATACCTTATTCGTCAATATATGTAAGCACCGTGGTGCAACAATTATCTCGGTCAGGGTCACTATCGTCCGATTTCATGATGGAACGGTATAATTCCTTTCATAAATAAATTACTAATATTATACGCGAGTCGGGGGCGAATGTCAATGGATTGGCTTCTTAATTAACATTTTGTTCATATTTTGATGACAAAAATGTGTTTTGACGGTGAATTTTGCGCTACAAATGCAAAATAAAGCAAAAAAGACTTGAAAGTCGGCGCAAAGAATGGTATACTAATTCATATACAATGAGCGAAGAAAGGGGATGAAGCTCGATGAGGCGTTCGCGACACATGCGCTTGCGTGGCGTGGGACTTGTGCTGTTGGCACTGTGCCTTGTGCTGCCGCTTTTGAGCTGTACCGACTCGATCAATCCTACTCTTGGACAAATGAAGCTTTTGAGCACCTCGGGTGTGAGTATCTATCGCATTGTTTGCTCGCAGGACGGTGCGGCGGACACCATCGTGAACGCGGCCGGTCAGACGCAGGCGGCGATGGAGCAAATCCTCGGTGTCGATGTCTCCTTGGTGGACGATATGGACAAGGCCGAGGCGCCCGATATGGTGCTGCCGTATGAGATCCTGATCGGTCGCACCGCGCGCAGGGAATCGCAGGAGGTGCTGGCCACGCTGGGACAGGACGAATGGGTCGTCCGCGCTGTGGGACATAAGATCGTCATCCTTGGCGAGACGAACCGCGCAACGCTTGCGGCGGTGGAGCATTTTCTGACGGAGATGCTGGGCTATACGGGTGAGGACACGCCGATGAACCGCGAGCTGTCGATCAATCCCAAATACGACTACGCCTCGTGCTATGAGGCGGCACTTCTCCCTAACGGAAACGAGGACGGTGCGCTGCCGGGTGCTCCTTACGGTGCCTCGGTGCTGTATCTGACCCCGATGCCCGAAAACGATTACGATGCATTGTCGCTGTCAACGCTGCAGGGACTGGCCGCGGCCTATCTTGGCGAGCATATTCTGCTCCGTGACGGCACCTATGAGCACTATCTGCCGTATCTGATTGCCGAGGGCACGGTGATCGAGGAAGCAGACGACGCGGGGGAGGCGTGGACGCTGGGCTCGCTGCTCTACCGCTACCGCGATGATCTGGACGGTTATCTTTTGTGTAATCCTTCACCCTCGAGTGAGTCGGCCTACGTCGCCATCAGCCTGGCACACCACCTCAATGCGGTGGTGATGACGCCCGACAACGAGCAGCTGGCGATCGATGCCGGACTTACCTGCGTGCTTGATGTGACCGATAAGGACGATTCGTGGTTGCGTGCCAGCCAGTATTTCCCGCTTCTCGATAAGGCCCTGGCTGTCGAGCAATCGGCAACCGATGCACCGGCGCTTGTCGATTATGCCGTAATGACGGGGTGCTATTGCTACTATTACGACGGCAGCGACGAGTATCTGCATACCCAAAAGTTCAAGTTTTTGACCGAAGGGGCGCACGTGCTGCTTGGCGACGGCGCAACCGGAACAGCGCGCGTGCAGTCGCTGTCCAACATCAATCTGTCTCCGTTGGATGCGGCGGGACTTTGTAACCTCTCGACGCTGAGCGGTTGCTTGTTCACCGCGCCCTCGCTGGGGCAGATGGATTACGTGGCCGACGATGTCAGCGACGTTCATACCGTGTGTCTGGTGATGTCGGACGGTGAGGATCTGCGGTGGCTGATGAGCGATTTCACCACGGATGACCGCTGGTACGGCTCGCACCTTCGCGGCGATTTTGCACTCAACTGGGGTGTGCCGCACACCGTCTACGACGTGGCACCTCCGCTGATCAGTTATCTCGGTCATTCCGCGACCGCAAACGATGATTTTGTGCTTCAGCTTCCTGCGCTGGGCTACACCTACGCCGCAGAGTGGCTGGATATGACGCGCGAGACGCTTGCCAAGCAATTCTCGGACGCAATGCAGCATATGCTGCTTCGCTATGCGCAGATTCCTCTCAACGGCGGCTACGACGCACCGATGGTCGATGCCCTTACGCATCAGAGCCACGTGCAGGGCGTGCTGAATATGGGCTCGCCGATGTCCTTCGGCTCGGGCAATTACGTTGCTTGGGTCAATCAAAAGCCGGTGGTGTCGATGAGATACCGTATGACGACGAGCGCCGCGGACGGCACGGTGGAGGCCATTGCAGAGGCACTCAACGCGTCCTCCACGGAAATCAACCACGAGGATGCGTATTCGGTCGTTGTGATCGATGCCAAAACAGGATTCGACGGTGAGGGCGTTTTGGTGGACAACGGTGATACCATGGCGGCGGTGGCCGCGCTGGTGGCACAGCTCGATGAGCACGTCGAGGTGGTCAGTGTCTCCGAGTTTATGGCCAGAATCAACACATATCTTCGCTGATCATAAGGACTCCGATGGGGCGTTTGCTCCGTCGGAGTTTTTTGCCGACGCGGGTCGGTGATTTGTGTAAAAATTTTGAACTTTGCGCTAAAGCCCTTGAATTTTCGTTGATAATCGTTTATAATAAAGGTGTGTTTTTTTATGGGGAAGGGGGCGAGCGCGTGGCACATCATCGACCGACACAACGCGAGCGCAATCCGTATCCCTATTCGGACACCAACAAGCGTTATTTCACTTATGATTATTATCTCCGTCGAACCTTTGGCGGCAAGTGCGCCAAGATCCCGCTTGATATCGGCTTGAGCTGTCCCAACATCGACGGACGGTGCGGTACGGGCGGCTGTATCTATTGCTCGGGACGCGGAAGCGGTGACTTTGCCGCATCCCCCTTGCTTTCGGTGCGTGAGCAGTACGACCTCGTGCGCGCACAGCTTTCCGCCAAGTGGAGCGTTGAGCGCTGCATCGCGTATTTTCAAGCGCACACCAATACCTACGCGCCACTCTCCTTTTTGCGTGAGCGCTTTGAAGAGGCACTGGCGCTGGACGGCGTGGTGGGCTTGAACGTCGCCACGCGTGCGGATTGCCTTGAGGAGGACGTCCTTGCTTATCTGGGCGAGCTGGCCGAGCGCACGGTGCTGACTGTCGAGCTGGGGCTTCAAACGGCTCACGACGAGACGGCGAAGAGGATCAACCGCGGACACACCTGGGCGCAGTTTTGCGCGGGCTTCGAGGCTCTTCGGCGGCAGAGCGACCGCATTGGCATCTGCGTGCATCTCATTTTCGGCCTGCCGGGGGAAACGGACGCGATGATGCTCGAGACGGTGCGCCGTGTGGCGGAGCTACGTCCCGATCAGTTCAAGATTCACTTGCTCCACGTCCTTCGCGGGACGCGCCTTGGCGAGATGTATGAGGCAGGGGAGTATGCGCCGCCGGAGCGTGAGCGATATATCGGGCTCGTCGTAAGTGCACTGACCATGCTGCCGCCCGACACGGTGGTCGCGCGGTTGACGGGCGACGGCGCGGCGGACGATCTGCTTGCCCCTGCCTGGAGTCGACGCAAAAAGTCGGTTCTCAATGATATCGACAAAATGCTGGTCGAGCGCGATCTGTATCAGGGATGCGCGCTTGGCGGTGAAGAAAGGATATAAGATATGAGTAAAGAGCAATGCAACGAGCTGACCGCGTGCCGACGCAAGACGTCCATTGGCGGTCAGGCCTTGATCGAGGGCATTATGATGCGCGGTCCCAAGACGACGGCGATGGCCGTTCGCAATCCCGAGGG
>JAGBTR010000294.1 GCA_017631215.1 Clostridia bacterium
AATAGAACTTGCGCATCTCATCCTCGCGGATCTTTTCGTTCATCTCGCGAAGCGCCTCGGCATTCTTGGCGGCGATGACGATACCGCCCGTATTGCGGTCGATGCGATTGCACAGCGCGGGCGCAAACGATTGCTCGCTCTCGGGGTCGTACTCGCCCTTTTGCGTCAGATACGCCTTGATGTGCATAATGAGTGTATTATCCTGCGCCGCGTCGTCCTCGTGAACGAGCACACCGGGTCGCTTGTGGACGAGCAGGATGTTGTCATCCTCGTAGACGGGCTCGATCTTAGGTGTGATGCGACCAAGCGCGCCCTGATCCTTTTCGGGCGAGGCGAAAAACTCATCGCGGATGAAGAGCTGGATCTCGTCGCCCTCCTCGAGCATCACCGCCGCCTCGGTGCGTGCGCGGTTGCGCTTGATCTTTTTGGTGCGGATATACTTATACATCAGCGAGGTGGGCAGTCCCTTGACCGCCTTGGACAGAAACTTATCCAGCCGCTGCCCCGCGTCATTTTTGTTGACCTTAAGGATTCTCATTCGTTCTCCTTTGCGCGTCGGGCGTCATCTCCACCCGACGTTCTGTCGCGGCAAGCGTCGCCGTTGCGCGCGTCTTGCCTGTCCGATCATCATACATTATATAGCGAACGGCAATTTTTTTCAAGAGTTTGACAGAAAAAAGTGATAATTCACATTTTGAAACTTTACAAACGCGCCAAGTCGTGATAGAATATACCTAACATCTTACGAAAGGCTTACGATATGAACAAAACCGTCGGCATCTACACCTTGGGCTGCAAGGTCAATCAATATGAATCCGAGGCGATCGGCGAGGCACTGGCTGCCCGTGGCTTTACGCTCTGCTCGGCAGACGAGCCGTGCGACGTCTATATCATCAACACCTGCACCGTTACGGCCGAGTCCGACCGCAAGGCGCGCCAGTTCATTCGCCGCGCCCACGCGCACAATCCCGCCGCCCGCGTGCTGGTTACGGGATGCTTGGCGCAGACCGATGCGGGCAGCATCCGCGCCATCGAGGGCGTTGATTTCGTCTGCGGCAACCGCAACAAAATGGATATCGTCGAGGCGGCGATCCGTCTTTGCGAGCAGGACAAGCCGACCGTCCCTACGCTGTGCGTTCCCACGCTGGACGGGGCAGGCTTTGAGCCGATGTCCATCCGCACGTTCGGCAGAACGCGCGCCTACATCAAGATCGAGGACGGCTGTGAGAACCGTTGCACCTATTGCATCATCCCCTCGGCGCGCGGTCACGTGCGCTCTAAGCCCTTGGACGAGGTGGTGCGCGAGGTGCGCACACTGACCGAGAACGGCTGCCGCGAGGTAGTGCTGACGGGCATTGAGACGGCCTCGTGGGGTCGCGATCTGGGAGACGCCTCGCTGGCGGATCTCCTGGAGGCGGTCGACCGCATCGAGGGCATCGGTCGGGTTCGTCTCGGCTCGCTCGACCCGTCACTCATGCGCCCCGCCTTTGTGGAGCGCATTGCCGCGCTCCGTTCGCTGACACCGCATTTTCATCTGTCGATGCAGAGCGGCTCCGATGCCGTTCTGGCACGTATGAAGCGCAAATACAACCGCACCCAGGCACTCGCCGCCATCGAGCGGTTGCGCGCCGCCATCCCGAACGCGCAGTTCACGACCGACATCATCGTCGGCTTCCCAGGCGAGACGGAGGAGGATTTTGAGCAAACGATGGCGCTTGCCCGCGAGGCGCGCTTTTTGATGATCCACGTCTTCCCCTACTCACGACGCGCGGGAACGCCCGCCGCCGATATGCCCGACCAGCTTACCCGCGAGGTCAAATCGCACCGCGTTGCCACGTTGTCCGCGCTTGCCGCCGACATCCGTGCCGAGCTGCTCCGTGCGCTCATCGGCAAGGAGCGCGAGGTGCTGTTTGAGACCTATGAGGGCGGCTTTGCTACCGGTCACACGCCCGACTTTATTGAGGTGCGCGTGCCCTCCCCCGTCGACCTTCACGGCACCACGCACACCGTCACCCTGATTGCCGCAGACGGCAACGGCTGTGTCGGTCGCCTCTCTTAAATCATTCGTGAAAGGAGTCCGCTATGTGTGATAACACGCCCGACGCACGCACGCCGTCCGTCGCCTTTTCCCAAATGACGGGGACGGCACTCTCGGACGTTGCCGCGGCACTGGGGCTGAGAATGCGCCAAGGACAGCTCGCCGCCTGCGCCGCCTATTATCGTTCCGCCCTTCGCGAGCCGACACCGACCGAGTTGTGTCTGCTCGATGCGTGCGTGAACTCGTTTGAGCATTTCCATCTGCCCGAGCTGACCCTGCAAGCACTCGACACCGACGACAGCTCGCTGGCCGACGCACTCCGTGCAGCGGTCAATGCGCTCTCGGACGGTCGACGCTCGACGCCCATTCTGACACTTCAACGCGTGCTTGGCACACCCCAAGCCCCCCTCCCCCGCTTTGACCAACACACGGGGGCTCGCCTCCGTTGGCTGACCGAGGCACAATACGCCACGCTGTGCCGCCAGGGTGAGCATCCCACACAAAGCCTGCGCATCGGCGCTTCGGGGCTTCGTCTGTGCGCAACCGAGACCGCAAGTACCCTTCCCGCGCGCCACGTCACCGCCGGCTGCATCGTCAGCCTTTTGACGTTACCCGACCAAAGCGAGGCAACGCTCGCTCTGCTGCGTCAGTGGCTGGCACAAAAGCAGACAAGCCGTCGCACGCGCAGGCTTCTTTATGTACCGCGCGGCACACTGCTCGCAACGCTCATCACGCAAACGAGCGGTGTTCAGCTCGATTTGGGCTCGATCTGCCCCCATTCCGACCGCACGCACGCCTCCCAACTGACCGACATCGAGGGCTATCTGCTCATCTCGTCGCAAAACGAAACGCACGCCCTTTTGGAATCGGCGCGCGAGCTTGGCTTTACAGCGCGCGCGTTTGCCCGCACGCTCGGCACGGGAGAGCTTTCACTTGCCGAAAATGACAAGGTTCTTTTGTCGCTTCCTATGCGATTCCTTCACACCTTCGACCGACCGCGCGCGGTCAAGCTGCATTGTCGCACCAAGGACGAGCAGCAAGCACCGCAAGCCGTATCCGTCACGACCGAGCACAGTATGTGCGACGGCTGGCAGCGCGTGACCGCCTATGCCCCCGACGAGCCCGTCCGCTTTGGCGAATGGACCGTTTTGCACACAACGATCGTGCTCGACAGCACGCTGACGCACCGCCACGTGACCGAGCAGATGCTCCACGCCGCGTTGCGCCTTGTGACCGCGGGGGCCGATGCGGAAACGCTGTTCGCCTGCGCCGCGCTGTCGCTCCATCCCGACCACTCGCCCCGCCCTGCCTGGTCAGCCGCCCTCGGGCTTCGTGCGCTGACCGAAGCTTGGAAAATGCCGCTCGCCGATGCCATCGTCACAGCAAGCGACGGCGAGTGCGACACGCTGACCGTCTGCCTTGCGGCCAAGACGCTCACCTGTGCGGTCAAGGACGACCACAGCGAGCTTCGTCTGATGTCAACGCCGCGCGCCGAGGACGGCTCGTTGCCGCTCTCCACGCTGGCAACCGTTCTCCGCACCGCCTCATGTGCGATGCGTGAGGGACACGCGTCCGCGCCCGTTGCGTGGATCGACCGTGCCGTTGCCGACGTTGACACCGACGGTCGCTTGGCGAGTGTCCCCGATGCCGCGATTCCTCAGACGGGGCTTGTTCTGCGCACCGATGCAACGGTTACGCAGGGTGTACGCTTGGGCGAGATCCCCGTCACCGCGCCAGCCGACGCGTCTTCCTCGACAGACGAAGACACGCCGTGCAAGGGGCTGACCGTTCCAACGCCGCTCCACTACTCTTCCGTCCACGTGGCGCACCCGACCGTGCTGATGCCCGTCCCCGTCGGTCTGGACACACCTACCGCCCTGATCGAGCCGCTCAGACGCATCGGCGCCAACGTACACGTGTTGCCTTGCCGCCTGACGCACAAGGACTGCACTGACCTGGCCGACGCGATCGCGGCGTGCGACGTTCTATTGCTCAACGGAGACGACGAGGTGCTGTCCGCGATGCTCGCACACCAACGCGTCGCGCACGCGATGGCACAGAAATTCCCCGACCACGCCACACTCGTCCTGCTCCACCGCGCTACGTCGCTTGATCCAACGGACGCGTATTTGCCGCGCGAGTCGTG
>JAGBTR010000295.1 GCA_017631215.1 Clostridia bacterium
CCCACAGCATATCTGGGCAGTCCCTGCATCATCGGTGCGGGTACGGAAGTACGCCACTGTGCGTTTGTCCGCGGCAGTGCGCTGGTGGGCGACGGCTGTGTGGTCGGTAACTCGGTCGAGCTCAAGAATTGCATTTTGTTTGACGGCGTGCAAACGCCGCACTACAACTACGTCGGTGACTCCATCCTGGGCTACCGCTCGCATATGGGCGCGGGCTCGATCACGTCCAACGTCAAGAGCGACAAGACCAACGTGACGGTCAATGTGAACGGCGAAAAGGTCGAGACGGGCTGTCGCAAGATGGGCGCGATGCTGGGCGACTTCGTCGAGGTCGGCTGCAACAGCGTGCTCAACCCCGGCACGGTCATCGGCGCACATTCCAACGTCTATCCCACCTCGTCGGTGCGCGGATATATCCCCCCGAGCAGCATTTATAAGAAGCGCGGCGAGATCGCGGAGAAATATTGAGCGCCAGAAGCAGGGATGCAAAACGTCCCTGCTTTTGCCACTTTTTTCACAAACCACTTGCAAATGTGAGAGTTTTCGTGTATAATAGTAATGTTAGGCGCAATTTGGCGCAACAATAACTACCATACGACCGCGCGCGTCGCGGCCCAAGATAAAGAAAGGAAAGAAACATCATGGCAGAAGGATGTACGCATGATTGCTCGACCTGCTCGAGCAACTGCTCTTCAAGACAACAGCCGCAGGATCTGCGCGCACCGCTCAACGATGCAAGCTCCGTCAAGCACGTGATCGGTATCGTCAGCGGTAAGGGAGGCGTGGGCAAGTCGCTCGTGACCTCGATGCTGGCGGTCAATATGCAAAGAGAGGGCTTTAAGGTCGGTATCCTCGACGCGGATATCACGGGTCCCTCCATCCCCAAGGCGTTCGGTATGAAAAAGCCCGTCGAGGGCGACGGTCAGTTTATGATCCCCCCCACCACGACCACGGGCATCGACATTATGTCGGCCAATCTTTTGCTCGACGACGACGAGAAGCCCGTCATCTGGCGCGGCTCGCTCATCGCTGGCACGGTCAAGCAGTTCTGGACGGACACCATCTGGAACGACGTTGACTATCTGTTCGTCGACTGCCCTCCCGGAACGGGCGACGTTCCGCTGACGGTGTTCCAGTCGTTGCCGCTGGACGGTATCGTCATCGTCACCAGCCCGCAGGAGCTCGTTTCGATGATCGTTGCCAAGGCGGTCAATATGGCCAAGATGATGAACATCCCCGTGCTGGGTCTGGTCGAGAACCACAGCTACGTCAAGTGCCCCGATTGCGGCAAGGAGATCCACATTTTCGGCGAGAGCCACATTGAAGAGACGGCAGAGAAGTTTGGGCTTGACGTACTGGCTCGCATCCCGCTGGATCACAATCTGGCGGCACTCGTTGACAAGGGCTGGATCGAAATGATGCAGAACGACTACCTCGACACGGCAACGCAGGTCATCATCAACCGCACCAAGGACGCAGAATAATTCACGGAGGACGACGCGATGCCAAGGCTTACCCTGCCAAAAACGAAACGTGGACGTATTTTGCTTTGGACGGTGATCGTGCTTTGCTCGCTCGGGCTCCTGGCGGTTTTGGCAGTCGGCGTGATCAACGGTATCGTGGTCGGCTCGACCGAGGAGAGAATCGTGAGTCTTGACGAGGCGGCCTCGCTTGAGGATGTGGACTACATTCTTGTGTTGGGCGCGGGCGTCAAGGCGGACGGAACGCCGTCCGATATGTTGCACGATCGTGTATTGACGGCGTGCGAGGTCATGACGCTCAGCTCGGATGCGATGCTTCTCATGAGCGGTGACAATCAGCGTCCCGACTACGACGAGGTCAGTGCCATGGTCACGCTTGCGGTCGAGTTGGGTGCCGATGAGGCGAACATCGAAACCGATCGGCTGGGGCTTTCGACCTACGAGAGCATTCGGCGGGCTTGCGAGCTGTATGGCGTCGAGCGTATGGTCATCGTGACGCAGGAATACCATTTGTATCGGGCACTTTATATTGCCGAGCAGATGGGCATTGACGCCTACGGCGTGTCGGCCGACGTGCGGTCTTACCGCGGACAGCTGTTGCGTGACGTTCGCGAGGTCGCCGCACGGTGCAAGGATTTTTTGGTATTTCTATTTGATTAAATAAACATGGCCGCTATGTCGGCAGGAAAGGAAAAAGTTATGAAAAAGCTCAACAAGCTCAAAAATTTTGCAGGCGTTCAGGGCCCTGTTGTAACCATTGTCATGGACGGTGTGGGCCTGGCTCCCGATTCGCTGGCGAATGCTGTCAAGGGTGCTTACACCCCTACGTTGGATATGCTGATGGAGAAATATCCCACCTTTACGCTCAAGGCACACGGCACGGCCGTTGGTCTGCCTTCCGATGACGATATGGGTAACTCGGAGGTCGGTCACAACGCTCTTGGTGCCGGCCAGGTGTTTGCACAGGGTGCAAAGCTGGTGTCCAATTCGATCGAGTCGGGCAAGATGTATGCCTCCGAAACGTGGAAGACGCTCGTTGGTAACGTCAAGGACAAGAACAGCACGCTGCATTTCATCGGTCTGTTCTCGGACGGTAACGTTCACTCGCACATCGACCATCTCAAGGC
>JAGBTR010000296.1 GCA_017631215.1 Clostridia bacterium
AAAATAGTGCGACAGGTGATGCTCGCTTCCCGATGCGGGGCGCGACGAGCCTGCAAAGCTCATCATAATGCCCACGACGACCAGCGCCTCCATCAGCGTGCCGACGCTGTCGGGGTCGCGCGCCATCAAGCCCTTGACGATCGAGCGCGTCTGCTCGATCATCGCGTAGGTGGTGTCGTAGATATAGGGGCAGAGATATTCGCCGTAGACGACGCTTGCCAGCTTCCAATCGTTGAGTGCCGAATATTTGCCGATGATATCGCCGTAGCCTGCCGCGATCATATCCATCGGCGCCTCGCACAGCACCTCGGTATCCGCCACCAGCGCCAGCGGCACGCCCGCCGATACCGTCTCCTTCATACCGCCCAGGATCATCGCCGCGCCCGTCGAGGCATAGCCGTCCATTGAGGGGGCGGTGGCAACGACCATATAGGGCAGATGATCGTATTTCGCAACGTATTTGCAAAGGTCCTGGATGACACCCGAGCCGATGCCGACGATGAGGTCGGTATCCTCCAGCGAGGCGCGCACGCGCTCGATAGCCTGCTCGTCGGGGATGAGGACGGTCGAGCCGTCGAAGATGACACGGTCTGCAACCTTACCCGAAAGCGCCTGCTCGGTCTGCTCGCCCGCCGCGCCGTAGGTATTTCCGTCCGCGACCAGCAAAATGCGGCGGTAGCCCTCGCACAGTGCGCCAAGGCGGGCAATGGCGCCGCGTTCGATATAGACGTGCTCGATGGGGCAGGTGTGGTGCCGACCGCACGCACAGTCCACGCCGCCAAGAAGGGTGTTGATATCCATAGACGTACTCCTTCGGATGTGTATTTCTTTCCTATCATTTTAGTCGCTCTTGTCGGAAAAGTCAACAGTAAAATCGACCCACACGCGAAAAAGCGACCCCTTGCGAGAAGAGGTCGCTCCTTGTGCGTTGGTATCAGGATCAGATGCCCAGCACCTCGCTGTACAGCTCGACCTGCTTTTCGGTCGGCTTATAATCGGGATGCGAGCAAACGGGCAGCGTCGGGGTGGAGCCGTCACTTCCCCAGAAGGGAGAGAGACGGTCGTCCTGCCACAGCACGCGGTCGGTCTCGTTGTGGAAATCGGGAATGTCGAAGGGCACGCCGCCCGCGATCATCGAGCGGTGCGAGAGGATGGCGACCGAGGACATCGTCACGGCCGAGTGGATATCGAAGGGCATCTCGGGCTGGTGACCCTCGAGCACGCAGTCGCGGAACATACGGCAGGTCAGATAGTCGCCGCCGCCGTGACCGCTCTTCTTGATCAGCTCCTCCTCGGGATCGTTCCACGAGGGCGTGTAGAGGTTGACCTCATTCGCTCCCTCGGGCTTTTCCCAATCGTTGTAGCGCAGCATGACCTGCTCGCCCATACCGCGCAGGTTCTCGATCTGTCCCTTGGTGCCGCAGATGCGGTAGGCGTTATGGTGACCGCCAAAGCCCGCACAGCCCGTGATACGGAAGACCGAGCCGTCATCGTTCTGCGTGGTCACGATGGAGGCGCGGTCGCCGCCAAAGGTCGCGATCGGCACATCTCCCTCGGTAGGTGCGTAGATGGCGAACGAAGTCACGCGCTTGGGCGTTGCGCCCGTAGCCCACATCACGGGGCCGAGCGAGTGGGTGATGTAGTAGGAGCGAGGCAGGAAGTTGCGCCAGTGCTTCTCGTAGTAGTTATGCACCTTTTTGAACTCGACGTTTTGGGGGTTGCCCGGGTGGTTATACTCGCCCTCAGCGTACAGGATCTTGCCCAGCGTGCCGCCGCGACCGATGCGATGCATCTCGCGGTTGAACAGCATCTGGGGGTAGTTCTCGGCGAGCATATAGATGGAGCTGCTCTTCTCGAAGGCGCGGATGAGCGCGACGCCCTCGGCCATCGTACCGTTGCTGATGCACTCGGAATAGACGTGGATGCCCCTCTCGAAGCACTTGATGGCGTAGGGGGCGTGCTCGTTGAAGAAATTGGCGAGGATGACGGCATCCATCCCGTGCTCGATGAAGGCGTCAAAATCATCGTACTGCTTGACGCTCTCACCGCCGAGTCTCTTGGCGGCGGACTCTCGGAAGGCGACGTCGCGGTCGCAAATGGCGACGATCTCGCATCCCAGCATCAAAAAATTCTTGGCGATATCCGCGCCGCGGCGGGCACCGAACACACCGATCTTGAGCGTTTTGTTCATAGTCGTTACCTCTCCTTAAATCATTAAATTTTGAATATCGTCAGATCCCACGCGGGAAGGAAGGTCGGGAAGATAAAGAGCGCCGCAAGTCCGACAAAGGCAAGCACGACCGAGACGATCTCGCGCGCGGTCGGTCTGCTTTTGGTGAAGAAGCAGATGACGGTCGAGACGATGATGGTGCCGCCCGTGACCATCGGGTACTGCACCGAGGTCTCGACGAAGTCGAGCGAGAGCTGCAAAATCCAGTTGGCAAGGCGGTTGATGGGACCGCTGACAAGACCGATGACGGTTCCGATCACGATGCCGCGCCGCGTCTGCTCCCTTTCGTAGGGCTTGCCGCGGAACAGCGTCAGCAGCAGTACGCCCGTCAGCACGAGCGTGGTCAGCGCGCTGAGCACCGAATAGCCCGCCGCGGTGACCGTCGCCCCCGACGGCATCGTCTTCCAAGCGGTCGGCGCGGCTTGGAAAATCTTGGCGAGCACGCCCGAAAGGCCGTTGAAAATAAAGACGAGCACGTAGTAGATGCGACCCGCTTTTTTGGTCTCACCCTTCTTCAGCGTCATCAGCAGCGACGCGCAGATGAAGGCAAGGCACACCGCCTTGCTGACGGTGAATTCCTCGTGGAAAAAGAGGATACCCTGCAAAAACGGCAGCAGCATACCGCCCAGCATCGAGAAGAGCGAATACATCGACAGATTGATGGTGCCGAGTGCCTTGAAGCTGCAGAAGGAAAAGGCGAGATTGTTAAGCGAGACGAGCGTCGCCATCAGAAGCGCGAACCACGTAAACTGCAGCGAGAAACCGTTAATGGCAGTCAGCACGACAAGTCCCGCGATCGCGCCGACCAAGGAGAACTCGAGGCTGATCTTGAGCCCGCCGCCGCGCTGTCTGCGGTAGACGTCCTTGAGCGCGAAGGTGCCGCCGAACATCATGACCGACAGCATAATGAGTGCGTAGTACATATTTTGCCCTCCTCGGGTGGTGTCATCGTTATTATAGCACGCCGCATACGTCTTTGCAATGGAAATTTTCCATTCTTTTATGGAAAAAAGTTTGAAATGGGTTGATTTCTCAAAAAAATGAAGTTATAATAGGGTGGAGAGGATGACAAATTTTGATTTGGCGGGGGAGTTGAAAGTTGAATTTCACACAGCTTCTCCTCTTTACGCGCGTACTGTCACCTTGCAGGTGACGCCGCGCTGTTGGTGTTTTGATGTTCATTCTTTGGCGCACGCCAAAGAACGAACCAAGAAAGCGTGCCA
>JAGBTR010000297.1 GCA_017631215.1 Clostridia bacterium
GTCTCGCGTCCATCCGCCATCAGCTCCTCGCCGAACTGAAGCACGATCCTCTGCCCCGCGTGCGCGTTGATATGCAGGCGAACGACGCCCGCCGTGTTGACGCCAAAATCGTACAGATAGCCCTGCGTCTCGGCGTCCACGCCCTCCATCGGGAGCTTGGGAACGTCGCCGCGCGGACGACCGTAGGCACCGATGCCGCCGCGGTCGATGCGGACGGGCTTCAGCTCGCGCGCGACCACGATGGGGTCGGTGTCGACCAGCCGCCGCTCACCGCGCGGAAGCTCGGCGGGAATGGCGGGCGTCCAATCGGACGTATCAAGACCGACACAGCACCAATCGGCGATCTCTTGACGGGCATCATACCACTCGCCGATGTGCTCATCGTCGAGCAGGATGGGTGAGGGATGACAGAGCAGCTGCTCGTCCGCCTCGATGCGGCGCACACGCCCCTCGGTGTCGGTCAGCTCAAGGCAAAACGCCACCTTGGGAGCAGAGCGCCAGGGCGCCTTCTGAAAGTCCCAGATAAAGCCACCGAGCGCATTCTGGAAGCCGTTGCCCAGCATAAAGCCAAGGACGTTATCGCCCGAGGAAAGGGCGTCGGTCAGGTCGTATTCATCATAATAGAGGAAGTGGTCGGGATTGGAAATATAGGGGGCAAGGCGACCCTTGGTGCGCTCCTCGCCGTTGACAAAGAGGCGGTAGAAGCCCAGACCGCAAACGGTCAGCGTGGCGCGCTTGAGGGGCGCGTCGACCGAAAAGGCGCGGCGCATATAGGGCGCAGGAACAGCCTTCTCGAGCGTGGAATAGGCACGGGTTGCGCTGTAAAAGCGATTGGAAAGCATAGATGCTCCTCCTTGTTTGTTCTTGTGCTTCTATTTTACCATATTTTGCGGCAGAGTCAAGAGGAATGCCGAATTTTTTGACACCAGCGATCGAATCGGGAGCGCCCTTGCATAAGTGCCGCGCGCGGGGGGCATACTGGTAGCAAATCCAAAATCAAGGAGGCAAGTGATATGACGCTGACACAAAAGGAGACCGATCTGCTCAAGGATCTCAAGGGGCAGGAGCAGCTTTGCATTGAAAAATACGGGCAGTGGGCGGAAAAGGCGTGCAGTGAGGAGCTTTCGTCGCTGTTCCGCGCGCTGGCCGACGTAGAGCGGGGGCATCTGACGACGGTGAACGAGCTGCTCGCGGGCAAGGTCACCACGCCGAGCGCCTCGTCGTCCTCGCCGCTGGACACCGTCCAGACGGGCAAGGTGGACTATGCAAGCGAGGAGGACAAAAAGAGGGACGCCTTTCTTTGCGCCGATATGCTGACGACCGAGAAGCACGTCTCCGCGGTCTACAACACGGGCATTTTTGAGTTTTCCGACCCGCAGGCGCGCAAAACGCTCAACCACATCCAGAGCGAGGAGCAGCAGCACGGGCTGAAGATCTACGAATTTATGTCGGCAAACGCCATGTACCAATAAGGCAACGCGCACCGCGGCTCGCCCGTCATTGACGGGCGGGCCATTCTCTTTGCGGCGAGGCGCAAAAAAATCCCGCAAGGCGGTTGCAATGTCGGACAAAATGTGATATACTATCATTAAGTATATGCAAAAGGAGGGAAGCCACGTGGCACCGTTGACCGTCATTGGAGACGCTGAATTTAAAAAGCAGATCACGTCTGCGCCCGCGCTCGGCTATCTTCTCTTTGGCGAGGAGGATTATCTCAAGAGCTTCGCCCTCCGTCAGGCGCGCGAGACGCTGTGCGGTAACCCGACCTTTGCCTGCTTCAACGAGCTGCAGCTCGACGCCATCGATCACACGCCCGAGGCGCTGCGCGAGGCCTTGCGGGGCGCGCTGATGCCGCTGCCGATGATGGCAGAGCGCAAGGTCGTGCTGCTGCGCGGTCTGGATTTTACGTCGATGAAGCAGACCGATATCGACGCGCTGTGCGACGTGCTCGCCGAGCTTGCCGATTACGACTACAACACGCTGCTCATTCCCGTCGCGTCGGGTGCCATCGACGAAACGTATCAGCCCAAAAAGAACCGTGCCTCCAAGCACCTGACCCAGCTGGGCAAATATCTGACGCTCGTTCAGTTTGAGCGATGTACCCCCGCCAAGCTGAGCGGCTGGTGCATTCGCCACTTCGAGCACAACGGCGCCGTCGCGTCTCCCGCGCTGTGTCAGACGCTGATCGAAACGTGTGGCCGCGATATGATGACGCTGGCAAGCGAGATCGACAAGATCAGCTTCTACGCCCTCTCGCACGGTCGCCGCGAGGTGACGGTGGACGATATCGTCACCGCCGCCAGCACGACGGTCGAATTTGACACCTTCGCCTTCACCAACGCGCTGACCGAGCGCAATACAGCTGGCGCGCTTGCGGTGCTGGCAGATATGAAATTCCGCCGCGTCGATCCCCTCTTTGCGCTCAGCGAGGTCATCCGCACAGCCTGTGATATGCTGTCCGTCCTTATGCTCGCCACCGAGGGCAAGACCAACGCCGAGATCTCGCGCGCGATGAACGGCCTGCACGAATTCGTGGTCGGTCGCTACCGTAAAAGCGCGACGACGGCGGGTGAGGCGGCGCTGCGCCGTATGATCGCCGCCTGCCGCGAGGCAGACCGCGCACTCAAGCTGTCGCCCCAGGGCTACCTCGCGCTCGAGCAGCTCATTTGCTCGCTGTAACGCTTTTGTTCAAACCACAGAATTTCAAGAATTTTCGATTTTCCTCTTGACAAGCATTTCGTCAAGTTTTCCACAGCCCTTGTGGAAAATCCAACCCCGAAAATCCCCGATAACGGCGAGGTTTTACACACTTCCCACAGAGTTTTCCACAGTTTTACACAGATTTGCCCGCATCGCAAGGAAAACGGCAATACTTTTCCACAATCAGCACTTTGCACAAAAAGCGGCAAAAATCGCCGTTTTTCCCCTGCCCCGCCCGTCCGTCGACGGCCATCGCGGGCAGAAAAACCGCGCCCTTGACACCGTCCGTCAAGCCCTGCGCGCGGTCGACCAATCACGCAATTTCAGCGGACCGCAAGGAGGTTTTTATGTCTTACACGCAAACGTTCAAGGATATTTACACCGTGCTTCGTCGCACGGGAAAGCGCGCGTATCGCGGCGCGATCAAGCTCTCTCAGCTGCCCGAGCGCATCGCCGAGGAGGTGCGCTCCGACATCGCGGCCGTCCGTCAGCGCGACCCCGCCGCCAAGAGCGATATGGAGGTTTTGCTGCTCTCGTCGGGCGTACACGCCATTCTCGCTTACCGCGTGGCGCACAAGCTGTACGTCAGCCGCCACTACTTCCCCGCCCGTCTCATCAGCCAGGTGGCGCGTCTGCTCACGGGCATTGAGATCCACCCGGGCGCGACCATCGGCAAGGGCTTCTTCATCGACCACGGTATGGGCGTGGTCATTGGCGAGACGGCCGAGATCGGCGACAACTGCTCCATCTATCAGGGCGTGACGCTGGGCGGTACGGGTAAGGACCTCGGCAAGCGCCATCCCACGCTGGGCAACAACGTGATGGTCGGCGCGGGCGCCAAGGTGCTGGGTCCCTTCACCATCGGCGACGGCTCCAAGATCGCGGCAGGCGCGGTCGTTCTCAAGGAGATCCCCGAGCAGTCGACCGCCGTGGGCGTGCCCGCCCGCGTGGTCAAGCAGCAGGGACGCCGCGTCAGCGACGACGTCGATCAGATCCATATCCCCGACCCCATCGCACAAGAGATCGCCCGCCTCGAGGCCCGCATCCGCGAGCTGGAGGAGAAGCAGGAGAGATAACGAGGGGAACGAGGGGAACGAGGGAACGACGCGGGGGAACTTCTTAAAAGAAGTTCCCCCGCACCCCTTCAAGAACTTTGAATATATGGAATGATCGGCGCAGTAGCCGGTTTTCTTTATCTCTACAACCGGCTTGTGGCGTCTCGCAAAGAGAAGCGGAGCGATCGCCCGCCGTCAAAAAAAAGGAAGAGCGCCAAGGGATGCCTTCCATAAAGCAGGTTTTACCTACCGCAACCTTGTAGGGCGGTGGCTTGCTGCCGCCGAAAACACACGATAAAAGCAAAGAAAGCGGCGGGAGATGAACCCCCGCCCTACAGCAAAAGGAGTACGAGCATTTGTTCGTACTCCTTTTCACACGCCTTGCCTGCAAGGTATAGTGTGTTACACCCTATAGGTGTACTGTCGGGCGGTAATAAGCCTCCCTTGTGTAAAGGGAGGTGGCTCGCGCAAGCGAGACGGAGGGATTGTAAAAGCAAAATTTCATCGTAAAA
>JAGBTR010000298.1 GCA_017631215.1 Clostridia bacterium
GGCTCGAGAATGATGGTCTTGCGCGGCTGTGCGTACTTCTTTTTGACCTCGGTGAGCTGTGCGGCGATGAGCGCCTTGAGCTTGAGCTCGTCGGCGAGGATGGACTCGATCTCGGCAATGTCGGCCTTGAGCGTGTTCATCTCCTCGATACGGTCAAGGATGTATCGCTGGTTGAGGTTACGCAGCTTGATGTCGGCAACGTAGTTTGCCTGGATCTCGTCGATGTTGAAGCCCGCCATCAGATTGGGGATGATCTTTTCATCCTCCACCGTCTTGCGGATGATGCGGATGGCCTTGTCGATATCGAGCAGGATCTGACTCAGACCCTTGAGCAGATGGAGCTTGTCCTTTTTCTTGCCCAGATCGAAGCGAAGCTCACGCGAGACGCAATCCATACGGAAGCGGATCCACTCCACAAGAATTTCCTTGACGCCCATACGGCGCGGCGCCGAATTGACGAGAATGTTGAAGTTGCACTTAAACGAGCTTTCAAGCGGCGTGTAGTGGAACAGCTTGAGCATCAGCTTGTCGGGATCGACACCGCGGCGAAGATCGATGGTCAGACGGAAGCCGTTCTTGTCGATCTCATCGCGCAGGTCGGTGACCTCCTTGAGCTTGCCCGCCTTGATCATCTCCGTCAGCTTCTTGATGATGAGCTCGATGCTGGTAGAGTAGGGGATCTGGTTGACGTCGATGCAGTTGTTGGCCTTGTCGTAGGTGTAGCGGGCGCGCAGACGAATACCGCCCTGACCCGTCTCAAACACCTCACGCATCGCCTCGGCGTCGTAGAGCAGAGCACCGCCGCCCGAGAAGTCGGGCGCCTTGATGATCTCCATCAGCTTTTCGGTCGAAATGCTCGGCTTTTTGAGAATGGCGATGGTGCCGTCACAGATCTCGCCCAGATTGAACGAGCAAATGTCGGACGCCATACCGACCGCAATACCCGAGTTGGGCATTACCAGCACGTTGGGGAAGGTGGTGGGGAGCAGCGTCGGCTCCTTCATCGTGCCGTCGTAGTTGTCGATCATCTCGACGGCATCCTTGTCGATGCCACGGAACATCTCACCTGCGAATTCCTCCAGCTTGACCTCGGTGTAACGCGAGGCGGCGTACATCATCTCGGACGAGTATTGCTTACCGAACGAGCCCTTGGAATCGACGAGGGGATGCAGAAGCGTCTCGTTGCCGCGGGTCAGACGCACCATCGTCTCGTAGATGGCGGCATCACCGTGGGGGTTGAGCTTCATCGTCTGACCGACGACGTTGGCACTCTTGGTACGGTTGCCCGTCAAGAGGCCCATCTTGTACATTGTATAGAGCAGCTTGCGGTGAGCGGGCTTGAGACCGTCGATCTCGGGAATGGCACGCGAGATGATGACGCTCATCGCGTAGGGCATATAGTTCTTTTCGATCGTTTCGGTGATCAGCTGTGGACGCGCGGGCGCGTGGATGATCTCTTCATTTTCAGCGGCTTTCTTCTTTGAGGTTTTAGCCATTGTGTCCGTGAATCCTTTCGTTTAGATTTATGGGATACGGCGCACCGCAAAGGCGGCGGCACGGATCATTCGATTGTAAAGTGCAAGACCCAAGCCCTCTCGCGGCGGCAGATGCGCGTAGATGACGTCGGGAGATGCGCGGTCAGCATCCCGCAGATGGCGGAACAGCACCTTTGCTTGCGCGGCGATATCGTCGGCACGACCGACGGGGTAGAGCATCGCGCTCTCGAGCGAGGAGACCTCCTCGTCGTAGCACAGCACGGCGCATTGCTTACTTTTTTGCTCCTCGCACAGAAATGCGAGCACATCCTCGCGCTCGCCGTCCAAAAGCACGAGCGGCGCGTCGGGGGCGTAGTGGCGGTATTTCATACCGGGCGAGAGCGGTCGCTCGTTTTCTGCGAGCTTTTCCAGCACCGCCGAGGCGATGGTCACGTGTGAGACGACCATACACAGCGCATCGTAGGTAATCGCACCCGGGCGGAGCAGCGTGACCGCGTCCTCGCCGTCGATGCGGACGATGGTCGATTCCAGACCAATGTCGCACTCGCCGCCGTCGATGATCATATCGACAAGACCGTCCATATCGTCGGCCACGTGGGCGGCGCAGGTGGGAGAGGGCTTGCCCGAGCGATTGGCAGACGGCGCGGCGATCGCCACACCGCACGCCTCGATCAGGGCGCGTGCCACGGGGTGCGAGGGACAGCGCACAGCGACGCTGTCAAGTCCTCCCGTCGTCTCGGGAGGGACAATATCGCGCTTGGGGAGAATGACCGTCAAGGGTCCCGGCATAAACGCCTTGGCCAACCGCTCATAGGTCGGACAGACGTAAGCGTAGCGAGCGGCATCCTCGGGATGCGCGATATGGATGATCAAGGGATTGTCCGATGGGCGCCCCTTGGCTGCGTATATTTTTTGGGATGAGGCAGCAGACGTCGCATCCCCGCCCAGTCCGTAGACCGTCTCGGTAGGGAAAACGACCAGTCCTCCGCGCCGGAGGATGTCGGCGGCTCGGCACAGCACCTCCGAGGAGTGCGATGCGTCTTGCGAAATGTGTAGTGTCTTCAAGGGAAGCCCCTTTCTTTGCTTTGTCAATCTTCGGAATACTCTTGCTTGAGCTTTTCGGCCGTGTCGGCGTTGATGAGCGAATCGATCATTTCACCGATCGCGCCGCCAAGAAAGGCGTCGAGCGAGTGGAGCGTCAGACCGATGCGGTGATCGGTCACGCGCCCCTGCGGGAAATTGTAGGTGCGGATGCGCTGGGAGCGATCACCCGAGCCTACCTGCGAGCGACGCGAGGAGGCGATCTCCTCATCGCGCTTGCGTTGCTCAATATCGTAGAGCTTGGTGCGAAGCATTTTGA
>JAGBTR010000299.1 GCA_017631215.1 Clostridia bacterium
AACACCGTCCTGCAGGCGGCGGAGCGGCTCAAGAACAGCGACTGCGAGACGGTCGAGATCACGGCCGACGACGGCGTCCGTCTGATCGGTCACTTCCGCCCCGCCAAGGAGCCGAAGCGCGTGATCGTGGCAATGCACGGTTGGCGCTCCTCGTGGGCGCAGGATTTCGGCGCCATCTCGGATTTTTGGTACGACAACGGCTGCTCTGTGCTGTATGCCGAGCAACGCGGTCAGGGCGAGAGCGGCGGCGACTATATGGGCTTTGGTCTGCTTGAGCGACACGATTGCCGCGCTTGGCTGCGCTGGGCGGACGAGCGGACGGGCGGCGCTCTGCCCATCTATCCCGTCGGTATCTCGATGGGCGCGACGACGGTGCTGATGACGGCAGGCTTTGAGGATCTGCCCGCCTCGGTGCGCGGCATCGGCGCGGATTGCGGCTTCACCTCGCCCCACGCCATCTGGAAGCACGTGGTGGAGAACAATCTGCACATTCCCTATGGGCTGTACAGTGCAGGCGCGCGCGACATCTGCAGAAAAAAGCTGCAGCTCAGCCCCGATGCCTATTCCTGCACCGACGCGCTGACCAATTGCCGCGTGCCCGTTTTGTTCATCCACGGCACGGACGACCACTTCGTCCCCATTGAAATGACCTACGAAAACTACAAGGCGTGCGCCTCTCCCAAGCGGCTGTTCGTCGTGCCGGGCGCGGAGCACGGTATGAGCTATCTCGTCGACCGCGCGGGCTACGAGGCCGCCACCAAGGAGTTCTGGGCTTGGTGCGAATCTGAGGAGATGAGATAACGCCAAAGGGTGACCGACCATACGTCGGCCGCCCTTTTTTGTGCAATTTGCCCCTGTCTTTTGTTCAAAGCGACAAAAAACAGTTTTTTTTCGTTTGGTACTGTTCATCCTCGCTTGAATATTGTATAATGAAGACACAAACCACCCCCAAACAAAGGAGGCTACACGATGGAACAGTTCAAAATCTCAAAAGACGGCAAGAAAATGCGCTATATCCCCGGTGGCAAGGCTCGGATGGGCTCCGAGCACGGCTACGGCGAGGAGAAGCCCGTACACGAGGTCGAGGTCGCGCCCTTCTATATGGACGAGACGCCCGTTACCAACGCCGAGTTCCGCGCTTTTTGTGACGCGACGGGACATCCCTACCCCGCATCACCCCGTTGGGCGGATATGCCCGATCACTTTTTGAATTATCCCGACCACCCCGTCATCGGTGTAAGCTGGGGTATGGCGCAGGCCTATGCCAAGTGGGCCGGCAAGCGCCTTCCCACCGAGGACGAGTGGGAATACGCCGCGGCAGGCGGTCTGGACGCCCCCACCTACGCCTGGGGCGAGGACGAGCCCAACGGCACGCTTTGTAATTTTGCCGACAAGAACAGTGAATTCGTCTGGCGCGACAGCGCGCACAACGACGGCTACAAATACACCTCGCCCGTCGGTCGCTACGCCCCCAACGGCTACGGTCTTTACGATATGGTGGGCAACGTGTTTGAGTGGGTGGAGGATTGGTTCTTCCGCTATGACGACACCCGCCGCGATACCGAGGCGTTCAAGGACGGCTGGGGCGGCTCCAAGGTCTGCCGCGGCGGCTGTTACCATTCGCCCAAAAAGGATCTCCGCATCTCCCGTCGCCGTCAGGTGCTGGGCGGCGGCAACAACTTCTCGGTCGGCTTCCGCTGTGCCTGCGACCTTGAGGGCGTTGTCCACGAGGAAAAGGCCAAGGTCGTCTACAAGACCTCCGAGGCGGGCTGGGACGAGAAGCTGGATCAGATGAGCGTCCGCATCCCCGAGGGTCAGGAGCTTTGTATCGGCATCGGCGTCAACGCCAACCCCGTCGAGCTGCGCCGCCTTCGCAATATGGGCGTGACCTCGGTCGAGCAGTACGTCACGTGGGAGACGTGCGAAAATGCGGGCGAGGGTCAGTGGGACTTCTCGCATTGGGACGCCGAGGTCGAAAAGATCCGCGCGGCGGGGCTTAAATGGCTGCCCTTCATCATCGCAGGACCTGCCTACTCGCTGCCCGATTGGTATCGCGCCAGCCGCGACTTCGAGGGCATGGTCTGCGTCGAGCACGGCATCGAGAGCAAGATCCAGAGCTTCTGGGATAAGCATTTTTACAACTACATCGACCGCTTCCTCGCGGCGTTTGCCGATCACTATAAGGACACCGACATCTTCGAGGGTCTGCTCTTCGGCATCACGGGCGACTTTGGCGAGGCGATCGTCTCGGTCTGGCACGGTAACTGGCCGACCAACATCCCCGGTCTTTACCACGCCCACGCGGGCTACTGGTGCGGCGACCGCTTTGCACGCGCCGACTTCTGCCGCTACGCCGAGCAGAAATACGGCACGCTCGAGGCGCTCAACGCATCCTGGGAGACCGCCTTCCCCTCCTTCGCATCGGTCACCTATCCGCCGATGCAGTCCTCGCCCGAAAACTTCCGCATCGACGAGGGAACGGGACCTGCCTCGTTCGTTCCCAAGAACACCGCCGAGCGCCGCTATTGGATCGACTTCATTGATTGGTACCGCGCCTCGATGACGGACTACGCCTCCTTCTGGATGAAGACGGCACGCAAATACTTCCCGAGCACCGAGCTGTATCTGTGTACGGACGGATGTGCCGAGCCGTGGCACGCCAGCGAGTTTGCTCAGCAGAGCAAGATCTGCGCTGAGGTGGGCGGCGGTGTCCGCATCACCAACGAGGCCTCCAATTATTCCTTCAATTTCGTCATCACCAACTGGGTCGCCTCGGCCTCCACGCACTACGGCGGCTATTTCAGCTTTGAGCCTGCGGGTCAGGTGACCGAGCGCGGTGTCGTCTGCCGCGTCTACAACGCCGCCGCTACGGGTGCCAAGTCGCTGCACTATTACGGCAACAACATTCTCGGCAACGAGGAGCGTGCGACCAACTTCGCCTCCAACGTCACCTTCCTGCGCGAGGGTGGAATGAAGCGCGAGATCGGTCTGCTCTACCCCGACACGCCCATCGTGCTGGATACGCGATGCATGGGCAAGATGCACGGCGACTTCGCTCTGCTCCGCGACTACACCGACTACGTCTACGCCTGCGACACGACCATCGCGGACGGCATTCTGGACGGTCTGCGCGCGCTCGTTATCACGATGGGCGGCTACTACAAGACCGAGACGCTCACCGCCATCCGCGCCTTCGTTGAGCGGGGCGGTCTGCTGGTCGGCATCAATCTTGGCGAGCTGCGCGACCTTGGACGGGACGAGGATTATCTCGACATTCTCTTTGGCGAGAGCGGCAAGGCGCTGGGCAAGGGCAAGACGCTGCTCGTCCGCGGCACGATGGGTGCAAAGGCGGTCGAGACGGGCACGTCGTCCAACTACAAGATCACCAATACGCCCGAGACGCTGCTGGCTATGCAGAGCGAGGTGTGCGACGTTATGACCGCCTTCTTCAACGAAAACGGTTACTATCCGTCGGACGGACAGATGGACGGCGTCTACACCGCCGAGCGCTACGGCAAGCTGCTCGTGATGAACTATTCGGGTCACGACGTCGAGCGCGACTTCACTCGCCCCGACGGCTCGACCTACCACCGCATGGTCAAGGATCTGGCCATTGAGGAGCACGATATTTGACAAGGAGACAGCGCGATGGATATCCGAGCTACGACCGAGCGTATCCTGCGCGGCTGTATCATCCCGTCTGACTCGGGGGTGAATATGTACACCCCCGACGGGATGGCAAATTACGCGGCGCTCTGGACACGCGACTTCTTCTATATGGTCGACGATGCGGGCGAGATGATCCCGCTCGACGATATCAAAAACGGCATCCAATACCTGCTCGACGCCCTGCGCGAGGACGGCTGGGCGCCCGACCGCGTGGATAAGCACGGCACGCCCTTCTACACGGCGGGCAACGGCAACTTCCCCGCCTCACCCAATCTCGACAACGGCTGTTTTCTCTGTCTGCTGGCAGACCGCTATCTCGGACGGCTGTCGCCCGACGAGGCAGAGGCGCAGTTCAAGATCTGGCAAAAAGATCTTTGCCGCACGCTCGACTGTCTGCCCACCGCCGAGGACGGCACGATGCTCAACGTCGCCACGCCGCCCCATTCGGGCTACGGCTTCACCGACACCGTCCGCAAGACGGGCAAGCTGTGCTTCGAGACGCTGCTGCTCTGGCAGGCCAAGCGAGCAATGATCCCATGGCTGGGTCGCGTGGGTGCGGACGCATCGCGCTACAAGGCGGACTGCCGCGCCATCGAGGGCGCCTTTGAGGCTCTCTTTTTGATGGAGGACGGCACACTGCGCGCCGCCACCGAGCTCTGCGCACAGACGGACGTCTGGGCGATGTGCTACGCGGTCAGCATCGGCTTTCCTCTGTCCAAGACGGTCGGCTACCGCTTTGCCGATTGGCTGACGGAGCACTACGACACCGTCACGCAGAACGGTCAGCTTCGCCATCTGCCCGCCGACACCTTCTGGGAGAGCACCTTCATTCCCGTCCCGCACGGTGAATATCAGAACGGTGCATTCTGGGCAACGCCGTTGCGCTGGCTGTACGATACGCTCGCGCCGTGGCGTCTTGCGCTGGCAGACCACGCCATCGGTGAGGCGCTCCGCTATTTTGAGGAGCAGGGCATCTTCGAGTGCGTCAACGGCGACTACAAAAAGCTGGACACCTACGTTGCCAGCGCAACGGCGGTCTATGCCGCCTGCAAAAAAAGCGACCGCTACCGCCCGTAAGGTCGGTCAGCCCCAATACGATAAACAAGAATAAGGAGTTTACCAATGGTCTTAATGAATGACAAAAAGCTGGGATTTGGTCTGATGCGCTTGCCGCTGACCGACCCCGAAAACAAAAAGAGCATCGATCACGAGCATCTTTGCCGTATGGTCGACGAATTCCTCGCGCGCGGCTTCACCTACTTTGACACCGCCTGGATGTACTGCGGCTTTGAGAGCGAAAACGCCATCCGCCGCGCCCTCGTCGAGCGTCATCCTCGCGAGAGCTACACGCTGGCAGACAAGCTGCACGCGGGCTTTCTCGAGTGCGCCGAGGACAGAGACCGCATCTTCGAGGAGCAACGCCGCAAGACGGGCGTGGAGTATTTCGACTACTACCTCATCCACGATATCAATCCCCATCACTACGAGATCTATCTGAAATACGATTGCTTCGGCTGGGCGCGCGAAAAGAAGGCGCAGGGACTCATCCGTCAGCTCGGCTTCTCCTTCCACGGGGATGCCGTACTGCTTGAGAGAGTGCTGACGGACCAGCCCGATATGGACTTCGTCCAGCTCCAGCTCAACTATCTCGATTGGGAGAGCGAGGGCGTGCAGTCGCGCAAGTGCTATGAGGTCGCAAGACGTCACGGCGTGGACATCATCGTGATGGAGCCCGTTAAGGGCGGTACGCTGGCCAACGTTCCCCCCGCGGTACAGGGGCTGTTCCGCTCGTACGACAGAACGATGTCCGTCCCCTCGTGGGCGATCCGCTTCGTCGCGGGACTGGAGGGCGTCAAGATGGTGCTGTCGGGCATGAGCAATATGGATCAGCTCGTCGACAACACCTCCTATATGGCAGACTTCCAGCCGCTCTCGGACAAGGAGCTTGAGCTCATCTGGCAGGCGGTCGGTATCATCAACTCGGGCATCGCCATCCCCTGCACGGGCTGTGCCTATTGCGTGGACGGCTGTCCGCAGGAGATCGCCATCCCCCAGTATTTCTCGCTCTACAACGCCGACCGCCAGGAGGTCGAGGGCAAGGACTGGACACCGCAGGGCACGTACTATGAGGGGCTGACCGCCAAGTTCGGCAAGGCGAGCGATTGCATCGGCTGCGGTCGCTGCGAGAGCATCTGCCCCCAGCACCTGCCCATCATCGAGCACCTCAAGGAGGTCGCCGCGCATTTTGAATAAGAGGACGCGCAAGGAATCGCTTTTTCGCAAAAAAACGCCCCGCGCCTCTACAAACAAATTCGGCAGAGAACTTGTTTTCTCTGCCGATTTGTGTTATAATGAGGCTAACGAAAAGCCTCCCTCCGAGAGGGAGGGGGATCGCGTTAGCGGTGGAAGGAGCCTGCGCGACTTTGAGCTTAGATGAACTTCATTGGAACGCACTCTCCCTCAGTCGCCTACGGCGACAGCTCCCTCCCGGAGGAAGCCTTAGGATGCGCTCGTGCATCTGTAGGAATATGGGCTTGCCCTGTGCCCGCGTTGCTTGCAACGCTGGTATACAAAGGCGAAACTGGCGGCAAAACGGAAAAATAATAGTTTACTTAAAAGGAGAAAAAGTATGTTTTCATTATTTTCTAAAAAGGTTATAAATGAGGAAGCAGCAAGAACATTCTGGGCTTGGTTTGAAGAACAAGAGTCATGGATCATCAATTGTCTTTCTAATCACGATTCAGCTTTTGTTTGGGCAATTGACGAACGGTTAAAGCCGGTGTTTCCCTATTTTAAGAAAGAACTTGAATTTCAATTGGGATATAATGAAGGAAAAGGAGAATTCTTTTTCTTCCACTTTGGAAATAAAAATCTTATTAAAGATGCTGACGCCCTCGCACGAATGATGCCTAAAAACATTTCTGAACGTTGGACATTTATAGCAGAAAAATAACAACTAACCCCCGACAGACCTTAAAAATCTGTCGGGGTTACTTATTTGTTTACAGTGGGGCAATTATCAAACAACTGATGATAATTTCTCCGCTAAGAGCACCGCCCTTGAGCGGGTGCTGTCTTCACTCCACCCGTTCAAAGATCAGCGGACGCGCCTGGGGGGCGGTGTCCTCGATCTCGGTCGCAGCCAGCAAGGTGCGCTCGGCGGCGTCGAACAAGCTCTCGTCCGAGGCGTAGAGCGTCGCGATGGGCTCGCCTGCGCGGACGTAGTCGCCCGTCTTGACGGCAAGGACGATGCCCGCGGTCGGGTCGATCGTATCCTCCATCGCCTTACGGCCTGCTCCCAACAGGAGCGCCGCCGTGCCGTAGTCCTCGGTGTTCACGCGCGTGATATAGCCGCTCCGCGGTGCGACCACGGTGCGCGCAAAGGGTGCGCGTGCCAAGCGCTCGGGGTGCGCGATCACGTCCGCGTCGCCGCCCTGCGCCTCAACCATACGGGCAAGCACGCGGAGTGCCTCACCGCTCGCGATGCTCTCGCGCACCAGCCGCTCGCACTCGTCCATACTCCCCTTGCCCGAAAGATACAGCATATTGGTCGCCAGCGCCACGCACAGCGCGGTCAAATCCTCAGGACCCTTCCCTTGAAGCGTCTCGATCGCCTCGACCACCTCGACCGTGTTGCCGATGGTGCGTCCCAGCGGTCGATCCATATCGGTGATGAGCGCCAGCATTTTCTTGCCCGCCCGCTTGCCGATCTCGACCATCAGACGTGCCAGCTCGCGGCTCTCATCGACCGACTTCATAAACGCACCGCTGCCCGTTTTCACGTCCAGCACGATGCAATCGTCGTCCGCCGCCAGCTTTTTGCCCATAATGCTCGAGGCGATCAGCGGCATACTGTCGACCGTCGCAGTCACGTCGCGCAGTGCGTACAGCTTTTTGTCGGCGGGGGCAAGCTCGGCGCTCTGCCCCACGATGGCGATGCCGACCTCGCTCACGATGCGCTCGAAGGTCTGCTTGTCGAGCATCGTGCAAAAGCCTGGGATCGCCTCCAGCTTGTCGACCGTTCCGCCCGTGTGTCCAAGTCCTCTGCCGCTCATTTTGGCGACCTTGACGCCAAGCGACGCCACGATGGGCGCGACAACAAGGCTCGTCTTGTCGCCCACGCCGCCTGTTGAGTGCTTGTCGACGCGAATGCCGTCGATGCCCGAGCAATCCAGCCGCTCGCCGCTGTCGCGAATGGCGAGGGTCAGCGCCGTCGTCTCGGCGTCGCTCATACCGCGAAACCAGACCGCCATACAAAACGCCGATGCCTGATGGTCGGCGACCTCGCCGCGCACATAGCCCTCGACAAAGGCGCGGATCTCGCCGTCCGACAGCTCACCGCCGTCGCGCTTTTTCTTGATGATATCGTATGCTCTCATAGCTTGCTCTCCGTAAATGACAAGGGCAGCAGCTCGCCCAGCGTGTGCGTGCCGTCCTTCAGAATGACCGCAAGGTCGGGGTCGGCAAACTCCGCCAGCACCTGACGGCATATGCCGCAGGGCGTACAGTCGCCGCTCGCCTCGCCCTGCCGACCGCCCGCGACCGCGATGGCGACAAAGTCACGCTCGCCCGCCGCGACCGCCGAAAAGAGCGCCGTCCGCTCGGCGCAGTTGGTCGCGCCAAAGGACGCATTCTCGATGTTGACGCCCGTATACACCTTACCGCTCGCGCAGAGCAGTGCCGCACCGACGGTATAGTGCGAATAGGGGGCGTAGGCGTTCTCGCGCGTGCGTTCTGCCAGCGCGAACAGTTCGTGATGTTGCATCAGCTCGTCCTCCTCTGTTGGTTTTGAAGCGGTGTCAGCGGCGCACGAGCGACCAAAGGCTCTCGCCCGCCGTCGTGCCGCGGTCGACGCCCAGCGCGTCCAGCACCGTCGCCGAGATATCGGCAAAGCTCGACCGTGTGCCGAGGTCGATGCCGCCACGCACGCCCGCGCCGAGAATGAGCAACGGCGTACACTCGCGCGAGTGGTCGGTCGAGGGGGTGGAGGGATCGCAGCCGTGGTCGGCGGTGATCATCAGCACGTCGTCCTCACCGAGCATGGGCAGCAGCTCGCCCAGCTGGGCATCGAAGCGCGAAAGGGCGGCGGCGTAGCCGTCCACGTCGTTGCGGTGACCGTAGGTCATATCGAAATCAACCAGATTGACAAAGCAAAGTCCCTCAAAATCGCGCGATGTCAGCGCCATCGTCTGCCGCATACCGTCTTCGTTGCTCTGGATGCGGTGACCCTCGCTGATACCCTGCCCCGCAAAGATATCCTCGATCTTGCCGACCGAGATGACCGTCTTACCGCTCGCCACGATGCGGTCGAGCATGGTCTCGGCAGGTGGCAGGAGCGAATAGTCATGGCGGCGCGGCGTGCGGGTGAAGGGATGCTTGCCCTCAAACGGACGCGCGATCACGCGACCGACGCCGTGGGGCGGGATGAGCAGCGCACGCGCCGTCTCGCAGTATTCATAGAGCTGCCCGATGGGGACGATATCCTCGTGCGCCGCGATCTGAAAGACGCTGTCCGCCGAGGTATAAACGATGAGCGCGCCCGTGGCAAGATGCTCCTCGCCATAGTCGCGGATGACGGCCGTACCCGAATAGGGCTTGTTGCAAATGACACGGCGACCCGTCGCCCTCTCAAAGGCGGCGATCACCTCGTCGGGAAAGCCGTCGGGATAGGTCGGGAGCGGCTCGGGCGAAATGACGCCCGCGATCTCCCAATGCCCGATGGTCGTGTCCTTGCCCATCGAGCGCTCGCGCATCCGCGCATAGCTTGCCTGCGGGATGACCGACGCATCCGCGCCGCCCACGCCCTCGATGTGAAACAGACCCAGCCGCGCAAGGTTGGGGCAATCAAAGGCGGGCGAGCGACGAATGGCGCGTAGCGTATCGCTCCCCTCGTCCGAGAAGGCGGCCGCGTCGGGGGCGTGACCGATGCCGACGCTGTCCAGCACGATCAAAAATACTCGTTTTACGCTCATAACCTTACGCGATGGTGAGCGCGACCTCGATCATATCGGTCAGCGCGGTCTGTCTCTGCTCGACCGTCATCTTGTCGCCGTTGCCGACGAAGCAATCGCTGACGGTACACATACAAAGGGCCTTCTTGCCCGCGCGAGCGGCGTTGCAGTAAAGGGCCGCCGACTCCATCTCGACACCCAGCACGCCCATCTTGGCCCAGTCCATATCGCTGTGGGCATCGTCGTAGAACATATCCGCGCTGAACACGTTGCCCACGCGGTAGATCACGCCCTTTTGCTCGCAGGCATCGGCCGCGCGGCGCAAGAGGTCGAAATCGGCGATGGGGGCAAACGTGCCGGGCAGACGGTACTGCACCGCATAGTTGCCGTTGGTGCAGGCGGCCTGCGCCAGAATGAGCGAGCCCAGCGGCAGATCCTCAAAGAAGGAGCCGCACGAGCCGACGCGAATGATTTTCTGTACATCAAAGGCGTTGTAAAGCTCATAGGAATAGATGCCGATGGACGGCTGACCCATCCCCGAGGCCATCACCGACACGCGCTTGCCGTGCCAGTAGCCCGTATAGCCCTGCACACCGCGCACGTCGTTGACGAGCTTGGCGTTCTCCAGATAGTTTTCCGCAATGAAGCGCGACCGCTTGGGGTCGCCCGGCATCAGTACGGTCTCGGCAAAATCGCCTCGGTTGGCTGCAATGTGAAGCGTTGGTGCATTCATATTCGTTCTCTCCTTATCAGTATTTGGCGTCGCCCGCGTTGCCCTCTTTGACGATGCGAACGATGCGGCTGGTGCCGAGTCGGTCTGCGCCCAGCGCGACCATATCCTCGGCGTCCTTGATGCTCGAAATGCCGCCTGCGGCCTTGACCTTGACCTCGGCGCCGACGTTTGCACGCAAGAGCGCCACGTCCTCGCGCGTCGCGCCGCCCGTCGAAAAGCCGGTCGAGGTCTTGATATAGTCGGCGCCCGCCGCCGTCACGGCGTGGCAAGCGCGGATCTTCTCGTCCTCGGTGAGCAGGCAGGTCTCGATGATGACCTTGAGGATATGATCCCCACACGCCGCCTTGACCGCGCGGATCTCGTCCGTCACGTCCGCGTCGCGCCCGTCCTTGAGCGCACCGACGTGGATGACCATATCGATCTCGTCCGCGCCGCTGGCGATGGCGTCTGCTGCCTCGGCGCACTTGACGGTCGCTGTGCTGTAACCGTTCGGGAAGCCGATGACGGTACAGATGGCGAGTCGGTCGCCCACGTATTCCTTTGCCATCTTCACGTAGGCGGGCGGGATGCAGACGGATGCCGTGCCGTAGCGCATACCGTCGTCGCACAGCGCGCGGATGTCCTCCCACGTGGCGGCAACACC
>JAGBTR010000300.1 GCA_017631215.1 Clostridia bacterium
ACCCCATCGTCTACACCCGCCGTATGCGCTTTGAGGGCGGCGAGGAGCGCGATATGCCCAACGCCGAGCGTCCGTTTTTGCTGATGGAGGACGGCAAACCCGTCTGCCTCTACCTCGCAACGGGCAAGGGAGGCGCGCCGTATGCGCTGGAGCATTCGTGGAATCAGGCGATTCCGTGCCAATGGAATCGATAAGAAAGCCCCCGACGGAGAAACGTCTGTCGGGGCTTTTTTTCTTGACAATCGGTGTCGCTCTCGGTGTGGGAAGACTCTGTGAGGTCCCATTATTATATGAAAGAAATATTCTGCCGCCTGCGTCCGTTGCGGTGGCGGCGTGCGGGCGCGTCACCGCCGCGAATTTTCTCGGACGAAATCGTCAAAAGGGGTTGCAATTTGCGGCAAAGGGTGTTATAATGAGGGCAAGCGACGAATGCCGCTGAGAAGGGAGATCGAATATGCTTTATTCCGCAAAATATTATACCAAAGACAATATTGTCGCCGATATCTGCGCGACGGATGCCCCCTATCTTGCCGACCCCACGGGCGAGCGCGACAGCACTGAGGCGCTCCGAGCGGCGCTGACCGCTTGTAGCGAGCTGGGCGGCGGCGTGGTCTATCTGCCCGCAGGTCGCTATCTGGTGACGGATACCATCACCATTCCCGCAGGCTGCGTGCTTGAGGGCGACTGGCAGGATCCCAACGAGACCGATGCCCCCGAATACGGCACCATCATCATCGCCAAGCCCGCGCCGCTGACCTCGGAGCAGATGGACGCGCGCGATGCGAGCCCGCTTATGAATATGGAGGGGCGCTGCGGTATGATCGGTCTGACCTTCTACTATCCCGAGCAGAGCGTCGAGCGCATCGTTCCTTACGGCTATACCATTTACAGCGAGGCACCGCGTCAGGCGGCGCTGCGCGATATTACGATGATCAACTCCTACCGCGGCATCGGCGTTGGCGCGCTGGGTCTGCGCGGACACGAGCTGATGCAGAACGAGTCCATCCGCATCTGCGCGCTGGACACCGCCATCGAGATGTACCGCTCGACCGAGGTCGGTAATACGGTCGATATCGACGTCTCGCCCCGCTACTGGACGGAGGCGGGCTGTGGCTTTGCTTGCAAGAACGCGACCGCACTGCGCGACTTCTGCCGCGAGCATACGATGGGCATCATCATCCAGCAGCTCGACGACGAGCATCTGAGCACGCTTCGTATCGATTGCTGTCGCACCGCCATTTATCTGCCGCGCATCAAAAACCCCGGCCAGCAGGGCTTCTGGGGCTTGATCTATGACGTTGACATCAAGGATTCGATGTACGGTATCGTTGTTGAGGAACTGTCTGCCTCGATTGGTGCCGTCATCGCCAAGGCTCGCATCGACGCGAGCGTCAAGGCCATCGTCAACTCCTCGCGCGCCAGCACGCTCAAGCTCTCGGGCATTGAGCTTGTGGGCAAGGGAAGCGTGCATAGCGAGGGCGGCAGTACGATGTGGGACAAGGACACCGATCTGTCTGCTTACGATATCCCCTACGGCAAGTATCAAAAGCCCGCGCCCTATCTGTACACCGCCGAGATCAAGTCTCGCTCCGCGACGGGCGAGGACGTTTCGTCTTTGATTCAGAAGACGCTGGACGAGGCGGCGGCTACGGGCGGTGTCGTCTATATCCCCGCGGGCGTTTATACCGTCTGCTCGACGCTCCGCGTTCCCGCAGGCGTTCAGCTGCGCGGTCCGACACCCGTCTTTGTGCGTGACACCTCGACGGGCGCACCCAACGGCTGTGTGCTGCTCACCTACGTGCGCGACGGCGCGACGATCGAGCTGGGCGAGAATGCGGGCGTGTACGGTCTGCGAATCTTCTGCCCCATTTACGATACCGCAACGGCCAAGCGTCTGCTGGAGGCGGGTGATGCGGTGACGACCTCGTGCGTCGGCATCAAGGGTCTTGGCAAGGGTGTCTACACCTACAACGTCGGCGTGACGGCAACGATGGTCGGTATCGACTTCTCGGGCTGCGACGGTCATATGATCAAGCAGACCTTTGGCTGCGTCTATCACAAATTCGCCATCGTCGGCGGTCGCGGCGGCGTGGTCGAGTCCTGCCTCAA
The DNA here is from genome assembly GCA_017631215.1 of Clostridia bacterium. GTDB lineage: Bacteria > Bacillota > Clostridia > Oscillospirales > CAG-272 > SIG644. The sequence goes on from JAGBTR010000300.1 coordinate 2,110, forward strand.
TAACCCCCACTTCATCAACCGCCAGAACTTCGCAGGTCTTGGCTATTGTAATGAAAAATACGTCGACCCCAAGGCGTGGGAGGGGCTGTGCAGCGTGGACGAGTCGGGCACGCGCGGCGTGGGCTTCGCGCTGCTCCGTGATGACGTGCTCCGCAGATATTGCACTATGGTACACGTGGTCGACGCCGAGGACGAGGTCATCAATAACATCTTTATGTACGCCCCCTATCGTCTCGTCTCCGTGACGGGCTCGACCGCCAAGCTGCTCAACACCTCGGCGGACTTCGTCGGCTTCGGCTCGGTCTATCACGCGGAGAAGGGGAGCGACGTGACCGTCATCAACGCGCTCCGCTCGGCGGGCGACTCGATCGAGTGCGACGAGGACGCCAAGCTGATCCTGCACAACCGCATCAACACCGAGATCTATTTCGAGGGCAGCTTCGATTCGGCAAACGGCAACTTGGATACGTTCGATTTCACCGTCAGCGACAAGACCTACCTTGCTCCCGAGGACAGTATGGACGGCGTGTCGGCGGTTGACTTGAACACCGACCCCGCCTACGTCAAGCAGGGCAACTGCTCCTACAAGCATACGGCACGCCCCGACCCCGAGCGCGCGACCGACGTTCTGTATGAGCATCATTTCGCGCCGCTGGATATCTCGCGCTATATGAACCGCGACGGCTATCTGCATATGTGGGTCTATATGAAGGATATGAGTACCCAGCTCTGGGGCGGTGATATTCGCATCACAAGCTGCGATTCGCCCGATAATTACGCGGCGCTGTGGGTCGCAACCTCCTATTTGACGCACGATGGCTGGAACGAGGTCTGGCTGTCGCTGGCCGATGCCAAGCGCTACGGCGGCGGTGCGTTTGATCCCACCAAGGTGAACTATCTGCGTATGCAGACGGTGCATAATCCTACGCGCAACCACGGCGACGTCTATATCGACGACGTCTACTTCTGCACCGCCGTGTCGGATAAGATCCGCAAGCCCATCGAGCAGTCGGATACGAGCGAGCCGACCGAGCCCTGCAAGCCCATTGCGATTGATTTCTGATTTGTCTGCCCACCTGTGACTTTGGGTCGCGGGTGGGCATTTTCTTTTGCTTTTTTTGCTGAATTTTTCACAAAAGACTTGCATTTTGCTTGCGCTTTTGGTATAATTTCCCTAAGGTGGGATCGATCCCGACCAAATAAATCCGAGATTGCCACGGCGGCTCTCGGCAAGGAGGAACATATGTCACTGGAAGACAAGATTTTGCAAGCAAAGGGCTGCGGTGGCGGCTCGTGGGCCGCTCGCATTTATGCTGAGCTTGGCTATGCTGCGGCTGTTTCGGCTGCCAACGGTCACGCTTATGACGAGCTGGTTGAAAAGGCGTGTGATACGTTGCTTGAGGGTGCGCTCCGCGAGGGAAGAGTGGTCACCATGTCCGTCGCGCAGGCGGCGGAGGCTGTGCTTATGCCCATGGCTGAGCTGGCGAAGTCCTATAAGGTGCACTGCGTCTCGCACGCGCACATTGATATGAACTGGCAGTGGGGCTTCCAGGAGACGGCTGCGGTCACGGTAGATACCTTCCGCACCATTCTGGATCTGATGAAGGAGTATCCCGACCTCACCTTCGGTCAGTCGCAGGCATCCACCTACCAGATCATCGAGGAGTATGCGCCCGAAATGCTCGAGGAGATCAAGCAGCGCATCCACGAGGGTCGCTGGGAGGTCACGGCCTCGACGTGGGTCGAGACGGACAAGAATATGCCCAACGGCGAATCTCTTGCGCGTCATATCCTTTACACCAAGAGATATCTGTCGAAGCTGCTCGACATCCCTGCCGAGTCGCTCAACCTCGACTTTGAGCCCGATACCTTCGGTCACAACATCACCGTGCCCGAGATCTGCGCCAAGGGCGGTGTCAAGTATTACTACCACTGCCGCGGTAATCGCAGCGATGAGTTCGTCTACCGCTGGCGCGCCCGCTCGGGTGCCGAGCTGCTCGTCTGGCGTGAGCCCGAATGGTACAACTACGTCATCGATCCGGAAATGTTCCGCAAGGTGCCCGGCCTTTGCGCGCGCTATGATATGAAGTCTTATCTGTCGGTCTACGGCGTGGGCGACCACGGCGGCGGCCCGACCAGACGCGACGTTGAGCGCCTGATGGCCATCAACTCCTGGCCCGTCATGCCCACGCTCGTCTTCAGCACCTACGGCGCCTTCTTTGCCGAGCTGGAGGCACAGCGCGAGAAGTTCCCCATCATAGAGGGCGAGCTCAACTTTATCTTCACGGGCTGCTACACCACCCAGACGCGTATCAAGATGGCCAACCGCATCGCCGAGGACCGTATGTACGAGTCCGAGATGATCAGCTCGGCCGCCAACGTGCTGGCGGACGGTGCGCGCTACAACGCAAGCTTTGCCAAGGCGTGGGAGCAGATTCTGTTCAACCATTTCCACGATATCCTGCCCGGCTCGGGTGTTATCGATACCCGTGAGTACGCGCTCGGTCACTTCCAGCGCGCCATGGCCGCCATTCAGACCAATGCCAACCGCGCTATGCGTGCGCTGGCTGAGGCCATTGATACCTCGTCCATTCCCGTCGAGCATTTCACCGACTCCGTTTCGGAGGGCGCCGCTGTCGGTTTCGCCACCGATCAGGCTCGCCACTATCAGATGCCTCGCGCCGAGAGAGGTATGGGACAGAAGCGTGTGTTCCATCTGTTCAACAGCACGCAGTACGATTTCGACGGCGTGACCGATATCACCGTTTGGGACTGGGGCTGCAATGCCGCTCGCGCCGTCTTTACCGATACGGACGGCAACGCGGCTGATTCCAGATGCTTTGGCAATGATCTGCCTTATATGGGTCACCGCTATAAGACCTACGCCGTTCACGTCAAGGTGCCGGCAATGGGCTACGCCACCTACGTGCTCGACCAGAAGGAAGCGCCCGAGTTTGAGGCCCCCGTGGCACAGAGACATCACACCCACTTCGACGATTATACCGACGATGATATCGTCATGGAGAACGATAAGATCCGCGCCACCTTCGACCACGGCACGATGCAGCTCATCTCGCTGGTCGATAAGAAGACGGGTGAGGATATGATCGGTCTGCCCAGCGCGACCTTCCGCCTCATCCAGGAGAACGTCGTTCACCATATGACCTCCTGGCGCGTGGGTGATGCGATGACCGTCGAGAATCTCAACGAGACCAAGAATGTTGTTGTCAGCGAGATCAATCTCGGTGCGGTTCGCAAGATCGTCCGCTATGCGCTTTCGTTCGGTCAGCGCTCCAGACTCAACGTGGCCGTCATTCTGAACGATGGCAGCTCGATGCTGGATTTCGATATCAGCGTGGACTTCCACGAGGTCTGCGGTGGTGAGAACATTCCTCAGCTCAACTTCATCGCGCCCGTGGGCTATGCGGTTGCAAACTACCGCTATGACGTGCCGTTCGGTACGATCGACCGCCCCGAGATCCAGCACGACGTGCCCGCCAACTCTTACGCGGCCGCCATCTCGACCGACGGCGAGGATAAGCCCTCGGTGATGGTCGTGACCGATACCAAGTACGGCTTCCGCGGTGCGAACAACGCCATCGCCGTAACGCTTATTCGCGCATCCCGCGATCCCGATCCGTACCCCGAGTACGGCAAGCATAACATCCGCATCGGTGTCGGTATCGTTGACGGCGTTGCCAACGCTACGCTGAATGAGACCGCATCGCATTACGTCCACCCGCTGGCTGTTTGCTCGGCTCGCGCGGGCAAGGGCACGCTGCCGATGGACGGTCAGTTCCTCAAGGTCGAGGGCGACGTTCGTATCAGCGCGGTCAAGACGGCCGAGGACGTGGACGGCGTGATCGTCCGTCTGTCCGATATCAACGGCAAGGGTGGTGAGTTCAAGCTGACCTTCGCAAAGGCCGTCGCGTCGGCGCAGGAGACCGATCTGAACGAGAATGTGATCGCAGATCTCAAGACCGTCGGCAATGACGTTTGCGCCTGCGTTGAGGCGTTCGGCGTTAAGACGGTACTCGTCCGTTTCTGATCTCTACATTTATATTATATATCGGGGGATGCACCGCATCCTCCGATATTGCTTTAGTGCCTTTAGGCAGTTGAGCGCGAAGCGCGAAACAGACAACCACCCGCTATGCGGGTGGGCAACAAAGGTTATACCAAAAAATCTCCTAATGTGGTACAATAAGAAGCTCAAGTCTATTGCAACACGAAAGGAGAAAGAATGGCAAACCAAACAAATAGTTTATCCCATACTAAATGGGTTTGTAAGTACCACATAGTATTCGTACCGAAGTACAGGAGGAAAATCATATACAATCAGTATCGCGCAGATTTGCAAGAGATAATCCGGACTCTGTGCAAATATAAAGGCGTAGAAATACTTGAGGGACATATGATGCCCGACCATGTGCACCTACTAATAAGTATACCACCAAAAATCAGCGTGTCAAGTTTCATGGGATATTTAAAAGGAAAAAGTGCATTGATGATGTTCGATAAACATGCAAACCTGAAATATAAGTTCGGGAACCGACACTTTTGGGCAGAAGGGTACTATGTATCGACGGTAGGACTTAACGAGAGCACCATAAGGAAGTATATCGAAGATCAAGAGAAACACGATATAGCACTTGACAAATTGAGCGTCAAGGAGTACGAAGACCCTTTTAAGGGTAGCAAGTAATACGAACGCCCTTTTAAGGGCGGCAAAAGTGGCAAAGGCAATAGGCTTGAGTATACGAAAGCCAGCGGCTTGAGCCGCTGGCCGGTAGTATTGGGCTTTTAGCCCT
>JAGBTR010000301.1 GCA_017631215.1 Clostridia bacterium
AGGAATACTGGAAGAGCGGCTGTACGGCCGGGACCGGTGACGGTCTGGTCGAGCCGAACATTCCCTCGCAGTATACGGTGAACGATCTCAAGTTCACCTTCTGGATGTACGTTCCCGAGGCGGACCTCGTTCCCCTCAACCAGACCGAGTCGCCCAACTTTGAGTTCACCAGCGACGGTAACGAGGACGGTGCACAGCTTGAGAAGCGTTTCCTGCTTCGTGATGCGGGCGGTCTCAAGGATGGCTGGAACTATCTCGAGATGCCCCTCTCCTCGATGAGTGCGTCGGGCGGCTTCGACCTGCATAACATCAACTATCTGCGCTGGTCGTTCATGTGTACCTTCAAGGACAAGACGGGCACGGTCGACGAGTGTATCCGCTCCGCCGACTTCCGCATCGTTGCAACGGTAAACAAGGGCGTCGAGGAGCAGAAGACGACGGTCGATACCGATTTGGTCTATAACATCGTCTCCAATGCGGGCGATGCTGCCGACAAGACGGTCGCGCTGTATCTGACCGAGCAGGGCAATGTCGGCTTCACCTGGGGCGATAAGCAGTACGTCACGAGCTTTAATGCTATGACGGGCGAGTGGATCGACCTGGCGCTGGTGAGAGATATGTCCAAGAGCAAGTTCTTGCTTTATGCTGACGGTGAGGTCGTGGCTGAGCTGGATGCAACGGGCACGAAGGATATCGTCCCCACCGTGGCGCACGCCATCGCGGCGGATGCCGAGGGCAAGGGCAGCTTTAACGGAATGCTGGCTGACGTCCGTATGTGGAGCGACGTCCGTACGGCGGATGAAATCAAGAACAACCGCACGCCCAAGCGCGGTGTGGACAACAACGGCTTTGACGAGTCGACCGAGGGGCTGCTCGGCAGCTGGATCCTGATGGGCTCGACGCAGGATCTGTTTATCAAGCAGTCCGACGTTTCCAAGTATCACAACGATGCCGTCGTTCGCAGCTCGCGCGCCGACCAGTGGGAGGATTACGTCGTTCCCACCGATGTCATCGGCGAGGATTACTACACGATGGTCTTCATTCCCGACACCCAGAACCTGGTGACGGGCAAGTACACTGCCGAGTGGCTGGCGGCCGCACAGTGGATCGCGGATAATATCGAAGAGGAGAACATCGTTCACGTCATCGGCGCGGGCGATACCACCTGGAACGATACCATTTCCGAGTACGACCGCGCGATGCTGGGTTGGGATCGCTTCACCGACAAGGTCTCGTGGAGCAATATGATCGGTAACCACGATTACCCTTGGAAGAACAACACGATGACCATTCGTGATTCGACCAACTATAACACCTACTTCGGTGAGAAATACGTCAAGTCCACAATGGGTGACACCTATTTCGTCGAGTATTACGACGATCCCTACGGCCTGAGCAAGATGGAGAACGCATACTACCGTATGGAGATCAACGGTGTTCCGTGGATGATCCTCCAGATCGAGTACCATCCCCGCGTCTGCGTTATTGAGTGGGCAGACAGCATTCTCAAGCAGTATCCCGACGATAATGTCATTCTGACCACGCACGGCTATATCGGCAACGACAACGCCGCCTACTGTACGCACTGGATGACCTACACCAAGGAGGATGCCAACAACGGCGGCTACATCGGCTCGCTGCTGACGCCTCCCGTTGAGTGGCACTATCCTGCGCTGGACGGCCAGAACGACCAGAGTAATGAGAAGCCCATCTGGGATAAGCTCATCTACCCCAACGCCAATGTCAAGATGCTGCTGTGCGGTCACGCATCGACCACGGACGGTCACGTGCTGACCCGCTGGGATAAGAACGCGGCAGGGAATATCGTGCCGCAGACTATGATCAACGGTCAGGACGTTGACGAGACGTATTTCCCCAACCACGCCATGGGTATGCTGGGCATTCTGCGCTTCAGTGCGGACGGCACCAAATGCGAGATCCAGTATTACTCGCCCTACCACGGCTCGTCCTACCACCCCTCCAATCAGGAGATGCGCTCGCTGACGCTGGCCGTCAACGGTGCGGAGCAGGGCGGCGATGTGACCGACCCCGAGCAGCCCGAGGATCCGACCGATCCCGAGACGCCCGCCGATCCTGACACGCCCGGCGACCCCGACACGCCTGACACGCCCGACGAGAGCGGCTCGAATGCCGTCCTCTGGATCGTGATCGCTGTGCTGGCTGTCGTGGTGATCGCACTTGTCGCGGTGCTGCTGATCAAGAAATAGAAATAAATAAGTGCGGCACGTGTCGCAAGCAAAAAAGAGGCTGACTCACCGAGTCAGCCTCTTTGATATTTGAATTATGCCAGATCGGGCTCGAAGCAGGGCATCAGCTCGAGCTTGAAGAGATTGGCCTTGTGCTTGCGGTCGATGAGCGCCTTTTTGTCGGCGTCCTCGATCTCACCCGTGCGGATATAGCGATCCAGCTCGGCGTAGGTGAAGCCGAGGTTGTCCTCGTCCGTCTTGCCGCAAAGACCGTCGATCGGGATCTTTTCGACCAGCTCGCAGGGCAGGTTGAGCAGATGACCGATCTGCTTGACCTCGGCAACCGTCAGCCGAGAGAGCGGGCTGAAATCACCGACCGAATCGCCGTAGCGGGTGGAGTAGCCGACCCAATCCTCCGAGAGATTGCAGGTGTTGGCAACGCGGCCGTTACAGCTCTGCGAGACGGCGTACAGCGTGGACATACGGATGCGGGGAGGCAGATTGTTGATTGACTGATCGGTCAGCGCGAGCTCTTTCGGCAGGCTTGCCTTGAGTCCCTCGACGGCATCCTTGATATTGACGATGTAATGCTTGATGCCGAGATGCTCGACGAGCGCGTGGGCGCAGTCGATGTCGTGCTGCTCACCGCAGGGCATCAGCACGCCGATGACGCGATCCTTGCCCAGCGCCTCGACGCAAAGTGCCGCGACGACCGAGCTGTCCTTGCCGCCCGAGATGCCGACGACGGCATTGCAATCCTTGCCGTTCTTTTCAAAAAAATCACGGATCCATTCGACACAATCATTTTTGACCTTTTCCGCATGAAAAACCATTGAAATACCTCCGATAGCAGACGGTCGCGCCGTCCTGTTTTCTTATGGTATTATTATACCACCGTCAAAGAGTTATTGTCAATAGGGGGGCGAAAACAGATCGCGCTTTTTCGCAAATGTTAACGCGCGTTGCTTGCGGCAACGGGGCAGGTGTGATATAATAGAGGCATCAAGCAAAGGAGAAAAGGCTTATGTTAAGTGAGAATATCAAGCAATACAGAAAAGCGAAGGGGATGTCGCAGGAGGAGCTGGCCGAGCGGCTCCACGTGGTCAGACAGACGGTGTCCAAATGGGAGAAGGGCTTGTCGGTGCCCGATTCGGAAATGCTCGTTCGTTTGGCCGCGACGCTCGAAACGACGGTGAGCAGATTGCTCGACGAGACGACCGAAACGCCTGACGAGGCTCCGACCCTGCAGGAGCTTTCCGAACGGCTCGAGGCACTCAACGCGCAGTTTGCTCGTCAAGCCTCGAAGCGCAGACGCACGTGGCGCATTCTTCTCATTGTGGCGACCATCTTGGTTGCCTTGCATCTGGGCGTTTGGGCTTGGGCATCGTTGGCAATGACGGTATCGATCGATGAAAGCATTGCCGTTATCGGCGGTGCGGACGGCCCGACCTCAATCTTTGTTGCTAAAGCCCCTATTGGCAGAAGTCTTATCGCTCCGATGCTCGATGCACTCTTGATCATCGGCGGTATCATCGGAATTATCA
>JAGBTR010000302.1 GCA_017631215.1 Clostridia bacterium
CCCCCCAACCCCGAGCGCCTATTTCGGCAAAGCCGAAATGGAGTGCGAGGGTAAAGAGAAGTACCAAAGAAAGGACACACACACCATGCTTGCCATCTACAAAAAGGAGATGCGCTCCTATTTCATCAACCCCATCGGCTACGTCTACGTCGGTATCTTTCTGGTGTTCTCGGCACTGCTTGCCTGCTACACCACCCTCATTTCCGAAAGCTATGACACCGCCCCCTACTTCACCTATATGATCTTCGCCTTCATCATCCTCATCCCGCTGCTGACGATGCGTCTGTTTGCCGAGGAGCGAAAGGGAAGAACCGAGCAGCTGCTCTTGACCGCCCCCGTCACCATCACGGGTATGGTGCTGGGTAAATACCTCGCAGCCCTGACGCTGTTCGTCTCGACGGTGCTGGTCTCGTGCGTCAACTTCATCCCGATCTATCTGATCGCACGCACCGAGCGCGCAGGCGATACCACCGCCTTCACCCACATCGGTCCCGTCTCGGCGCAGCTCGTCGGCTCGCTCGTCGCCATCCTTTTGCTGGGTGCGGCGTTCATCGCCATCGGCACGCTCATCTCGTCGCTGACCGAGAACCAGCTCTCCGCCGCCGTCGTCACCATCGGCGTGCTGGCTGCTATGGTGCTGCTCAATATGGTCAACAACATCACCGACTCGGACGGTCAGCAGATCATCTCGTCCTACGTTGTCCGCTCGGTCATCAACTGGATCTCGGTGCTCAACCGCTACTACAACTTCAGCTACGGCATCTTCGATTTTGCCGCGCTTCTGTACTACGTTTCGCTGACTGCCGTGTTCCTCTTCCTCACCATCCGTGTCTACGAAAAGAGACGCTGGGGTTGATCGCAAAGCTAACAAAAGAGAAAGGGAACATCCGATATGAAACATCCGATGATGCACAGCCGCCGCGTGCGCTACGGAGGCATGACCGTCTCGCTGACGGCCACGCTGATCGCCGCGCTGGTTCTGCTCAATATCATATTCTCGACGCTTGCCCATCACCGCGGCTGGTATATCGATATGACACCCGACCGTCTGTACTCGGTGTCGGATCTGTGCCACGAGCTGCTGGAGGACTCCTTTGAGGAGGCCGAGGAGGAGGGCGAGGTCAAGGTCGAGATCATTTTTGCTCAAAACTATAACGCCTACGAGGTCGGCTCGGTCGGTCGCTACATCGTCGACACCGCCCGCGAGCTTGCCCAAAGATATCCCGACCGCATCACGCTTGACTGGTTCGACTGCTGGCTGGATAAATCCTTAGCCGAGGAGCTGGGCGTCCGCAACGCCAACAGCGTCGTGCTTCGCGTGACGCGGGGCGACGGCTCGGTCGACAGCCGCGTCTTCTTCCAGCAGGAATTTTTCACCTTTGCGGACGGCAACACGACCGATCCCGTCGGCTACGACGGCGAGCGCGTGTTTGCTACCACGCTGTCGTCTCTGCTGGGCGGCGAGCGCCCCACGGCCTGCTTTACGGTCAACCACGACGAGGCATTTTACGACCAGACGCTGGTCTACCTGCTTCGTGACGCGGGCTACAACGTCATGCTGACCGACCTCTACTATGAGGACATCCCCGAGGAGTGCGAGCTTCTCGTGATCTACAACCCCAACGCTGACGTCATCGTGGCGGACGGCATCTCGGACAAGAGCGAGCTGGACAAGCTCGAGGCGTATCTTGAGAGCGGCCGCGACCTGATGGTCTATCTGTCGGCCAACACGCCCGAGATGGCCAACCTCGAGGGCTTCCTTGCCGCGTGGGGCATCGCCATCAGCCGCGACTACGACGAGCTGACCGAAAAGGCATACAACTGCATGGTCAAGGACTCGACCGCCGCGCTGACCTCGGACGGCTTTACCATTCTGGGTGAGTACGCCACCGCGGGCGAGGGTGCCGAGATCACCGCGCCGATGACGGACCGCGAGTTTGTGCCGCGCGTCGTCTTCCGCGACTCGACCGTGCTGTCGCTGCCCGAGGGCTTTGCCGCCGCGGGTGAGTCGACCTATACGAGCGGCGACCGCACCCGCTCGGATCTCTTCTATGCGTCGGAGAGCGCCGTCGCCTGGGCCAATGGCAAGCAGGTCGCGATCGAGGGTCTGTCCGACAGCCGTCTGCCGCTTTTGACGGTGACGACCGATGCGTCGACCGGCGCGAGCGTGACGGTCTGCGGCTCGGTTGAATTTGCCGCCGAGGATTATCTGCAAAGCGCCGTCTTCGGCAACAGCGACGCAGTTCTTTGCACGCTGGAGGCAACGGGCAAGGACGGACTGATGATCGGTCTGCACTACAAGCCCTTTGCATCCAAGACCATTTCGAGCATCACGACGACAGAAATGCTCTCCTGGACGCTGTCGCTGACGCTCATTCCCGCCGCGCTTGCGCTCGGTGCGGGTATCGTTGTATTGGTAAGGAGGAAATATTCATAATGAAACAGCTTTTCTCCAAGGGCGGCCGCGTGACGCGCGCCTCGGTGTCGGTCGTGCTGACCGTGCTGGTGCTGGTCGCGGTGCTGCTGTTCAACCTCGGCTTTTCGGCGCTTTCCTCGCGCGGGCTGTGGTTTGCCGATCTGACGGGCTACGAGCGCGTGACCAAGACCGAAACCGAGGTCTATGAGATGTACACGCTGACGGACGACGTCATCGAGCTGCTCGACGGGACGTTTGCCGATCTGAACGCGACCCGCCAGAACAAGGGTGAGGAGAGCGTTGCGGTCGAGATCATCTTCTGCGACGACCCCGACAACCTGATGAAGAATTACTACCAGAGAATGATCTATCTGGCTGCACTCGAGCTGCAAAAGCAGTTCTCCGACACCATTACGGTCAAGAACATTGACGTCTACAAGAACCCCTCGGCGGTGCAGCGCTACAAGTCCAATTCCTACACCACCATTTACGCCTCGACCGTCATCGTGTCGAGCGGCACCGAGTACCGCCGTCTGACGCCGTCCTCCTTCTTCTTCACCGATTCGACGACGAACGAGCTGTGGGCGTCCAAGGTGGAGGTCAACTTTGCCGCCGCCATCC
>JAGBTR010000303.1 GCA_017631215.1 Clostridia bacterium
ATGGGAATGAGAACGGCAGGCTGAATGGAGGTGACCGTATCGTAGACGGGAACGCCGCTGAAAAATCGCTTATAATAGCCGTCCAGCTCTACGTCGACGTTGTAAAGCGCGTAGGGCAGACCGCTGCTCGGCTGAAAGCTTTGGCTGCGAGGCGGCGCTGAGAGCGGAATGCGTTCGGTTTTGCCGTCGCGGTCGGTCCTCACCGTGCGTATGACCGACCCGCGATAGCCCGTCGCCGCGCTTCCGTGCTCGCGTATCGTCACCGTCGCGCCCTCCAGCGGGATGGCGCCCAGTGCTGTGCTGACACGCACAAGCAGATAGCCCGTGCCGTTCGATTCGTTTGGATTCATCACATCAGTCCTCCTTGGTAGCATTTCTGTAACAGAATATGCCAAGAGGTATGAAGCGTGACAAAACGCAACGATTCGTTTCATAACGCAACCTTGCAGATGTGGTTTTGAAGAAAAAAGCTTCCACCGCATCTTGGGTGGAAGCTCTGCTTTTTATTGGTGAAAATAGTTTTTGGCGGCCGCAATATCGCCGAGAACGGCAGACCGCAGCGCCTCGACCGACTCGAATCGCCGCTCGTCGCGCAGGCGGTGCAAGAATTCGACGGTGATCGTCTCCCCGTACAGATCGCGATCAAAGTCAAGGATGTGCGTCTCGCAGTTGATGGGGGCGTCCGCGCCGTCTACGGTCGGACGGCGACCAACGTTGCTGACACCAAGATAGGTCTTCTCGCCGATACGGACACGCGAGGCATAGATTCCCGCCGACGGCAGCAGCTTGCCCTCGGGGGCATTCTGGTTGACGGTGGGCAGCCCCAGCGTGCGGCCGAGCTGTTTGCCGTGTACTACGGGCGCGGTCAGCGAATAGGGACGACCGAGCAGCTGTGCTGCGGTGGACATATCTCCCCGCGCAAGAGCGGCCCGTATGGCGGTCGAGCTGATGACGACCTGCACGCCGTCTACGTCGGCATACTGCGGCGCAACGACGTCCACCGCTCCCTCACCGAGCATCTGTCGCAGTTCATATTCCGTGCCGCGTCCGCCCTTGCCAAAGTGATAATTGAAGCCGCAGACCACGTGAACCGCGTGACAGTCGCGGATGAGAACGTCGCGGACAAACGCTTCGGGAGACAGATCGCGCAGCTTGGAAAAATCGGCAAGCAGGGCATAGTCGAGAGCGTTGCTCTTGAATTGTGAGAGCTTTTCCTCGAGCGCGGACAGACACCCATCGGTCAATCCGAAATAGCAGGAGGAGGGGGGCTCAAAGCAAAAGGCGGCGCTTGCCGTGGGGGCAACGGTACGGGTGCGCTCGTCCGCTTTGTGCGTTGCGTGTGCGAACAGCGTACCGTGCGCCAGATGGATACCGTCGAAATTGCCCAGGGCAAGAACAAGGTCGCAGGGAGGGCACTCGCAAAAGCGGCCCTTTTTCAGGTCATACGTACGAATCGCGTCAATCAAGGATTAGTCCTCCGCGCCTTTACCGCATTTGCTTTCAAAATAGAAGCCGACGATTTCGGTGAGAAGCTCGTCTCGATCGATGTCGCCGATCAGTGCCCGTGCATTGTCGTAGTTGGTAATATAGGTCGGATCCTCGGTCAGAAGATAGCCGACGATCTGCATAGACGGGTCGTAGCCCTTTTCCGTAAGGGCGTGATATACGTGCTTGAGTGCCTGCTCAGGCGAGGCTGATTGCTCTTTTTGCAGTTGATGATCCAAAATCGTCACCTCGTTTTTCGTCATTACAGTTATATTATATAAGAAAACGGCGCGTTTTTCAAGTGCCTTGGCAAAATTTGTTTCGGCACTTCGCGTCGTTTCTTACGTTTTTACAGTTCAATACTCATCAATGGCTCGGGGCGAAGCAGCTCGCCGTTGTAGATCTCAGCCACCGCGGCAAGGCATTTTTCTCTTGCGCTGAGCGGACCGTGGACAATGGCCAAGCGCTTTGCACCCGCCTCCGAGGCGACCGTTGCTGCATCGATGGCACTGCTGTGCTTGCTGGGAAGACCGCGCACGTTGCCAAGACCGCCCGAAAACTCGTGGATAAGCAGATCGCAATCCTTGAAAATGGGCGCCAGCGTCGGTCCGTAGGCGGTGTCGCCGCTCATACCCAGCACCGTTCCGTCTCGCTTGTCCACGATGCGATAGCAGCGTCCGGGGACGGCGTGATCGCTGGGGATGCAGGTGACGGACAGCGTTTCGGTCTCAAAGGTATCCTGCTCGGCAAGCGGGACGAGCGTCGGGCGCTTGAGATTGGGCCAAAAACGGTCAGCCTGCAAAAATGCCAGCACGCCGTCAAAGGCGCGCTCGAGCGTCTCGTTCGGGCCATAGATGGTCAAGGGGCTGACGTCGCGACCGGGAGGGGTCTGCGTCCAATGGAAGATGAGCGAGGGGAAGGAAATTATATGATCGTGATGCATATGCGTAAAAAGCAGATGGCGGACCGACGTGACGTCGATACCGAGATTTCGCAAATTTCCCGTCACGTTCCAGCCAACGTCAACGAGCAGCTCGTCATTGATCAGATAACTGGCTGTGTCGTTGCCGCGCGAAGGAATGCAGGTATCGGTTCCGAGAAAGGTGATCTTCATAGAAATGCCTCCTTGTGTCAGTTAGGATAAGAAATTATATCATACTCCGAAGAGATTTTCAAGCATAATTCAAAAAAATATGGCAAAGAGACAGAAAGCGCGCGGACAAGTGATTGACAAGCAGGGAATGTCGTGTTATAATATATAGATACAAACCGGACGAAAGGAGGGACGCTCAATGAGTGAGGAAAACAAGGACAGAGCCAAGCAGCTCGACGATTTTTGGGATATTGAAAGCCTTGTGCCAACGTCGCGCAAGGTGCGCCCCGTGCCGCCTCGCCCGACGCAAAAAAGCGGACATATCGTTGCCGTTCAGGTGGATCTGGACCTGCCGCAGACGAAAGCCTCTGCCGACCCGATTCAGGATGCGCCGCTGCCGATGAGCGCCCCCGCGCACTCGCCCCAAGCAGCACCGACCGCGAAAAAGACCGATGCCCCCATCCTTTGCTATCGCCCCAAGCATCCGCTGATCCGCGAGGTCCGTGTGCTTCCGTGGCGGTCGGATTTCCACTTTTACGAGCGCTTTTGCCTTACTGCGCGTGAGCTGTTTTCGCGGCAAGGTGAGGTTTGTGAGTGCGTCTCCTTCTTTTCCTATATGCCGCAGTACGACCAGATGAACCGCGCCCAGCTCGATTGGTATCTTTACTGGCGTGACCAGGTGAGATCGGAGCGCTATTTGCCCACCGACTACAGCTATATTTTTCTTTATCTGTTTGAGATCATTAACCTGCCGGACAAGATCCCCCCCGCCAAGGGACAACGGATGCTTTGCAATATATGGACACATTATCGCGACGAGCATCCGCTTCTCAACCGCTATCTGGCCGATTGGATCTGTGATTATAGTCTCATTCATCAGCTGCCGCCTCCCGCGGACGAGCTGGCGGTCGATTTGAGATTGATCGCGACGAGCAGTAGCTTCCGCGAGTTTTATGCTTATCCCACGGGAAGCGATGAAAGCCACGACGCGGCGGTCTATTTGTTGTTCGCAACCAATTACGACTACAAAAAGAGTAAGTTCTATCTTGCCGGTGACGAGCAGGCACGCGCGGCACGCAAGCACATCCCCGGTGCTATCTCAACGGTGCTTCGTTCGCTCGAGAAAGAGGGCGTTGGGCTGACCGATATCAAAATGCAAAAGGCGACGCTGTCGCGCGACTCATTCATCGGTGCGCTTTGCTCGGGTGAGATGAAGCGCCGCATCGAGGTCGAATACTGCTCCTTCCAGCGATCCTTTGAGCTGCGTTATCTGATCACCGACATCATCAAATATACCGAGAATCGTTTGCGCCGCTGTTTCGGCAATAAATCCCAACTGAGCATTTTCGGCTTGCCTGATAAGGTCAAAGCCATTCTCGACGCGTATCTTGAGCACGAGCTTCCGATGACAAAGCGCACGCAGACACCTCCACGCCCTGAATATGAGGCGCTGTATGACCTTCCTGCGACCGAGGTGTCCTTGGAGCGAGCCGCCGAGATCGAACGTGCCTCGTGGGACGTGACCGAGCGCTTGCTTGAGGCATTTGAAGAATCGGTGACGGAATCGAACGAATCCCCGAGCGAGCCGCCTGCGACCGTCGATCCGCCCCCGCAAAGCGTTCCCGCGCCTTCCGCTTCTCCCACCGACGGGCAACAAGACTCGCCGCTCGCCCCCTACAAGGCGTTTATCGTCGCTGTCCTTCAAGGCGACGCGACCGCCGTGCGCGCCATTGCGCGTGATATGGGCGTGATGCCCGACGTGCTGCTCGAACAAGTCAACGACGTTGCTGTGGAGCTGATGGGGGACATTCTGCTGGAAAGCGACGAGAACGGCCGCTATACCGTCATCGAGGACTATGAAGATGACGTCAAGCAAATCTTGAATTTATAACGATAACGGAGATCAACGATATGATGAACATCAACGAGTTTTATGCCGACCCGAATGAGCAGCCACTCGACCGTATGGTCGCGGACGGCGGCTTTTGCGGCATCTTCCGCACCATCGGCTGCATCGGTGACAGCCTTGCCTCGGGTGAGCTGGAATCACTCGACGATCAAGGAAAGCACGGCTTTCACGATCTTTACGACTATTCGTGGGGACAGTATCTGGCGCGTATGTGCGGTAGCCGTGCCATCAATTTTTCGCGCGGCGGTATGACCGCCAAGGTCTTCTGGGAAAGCTTTGGCGAGAGCTGCGGCTGTTGGTCCGAGGAAAATGCCTGTCAGGCATATATCATCGCGCTCGGCGTCAACGACCAAAAGGGCATCGCCACAGGCAGTGCCGCCGATATCGACGTTGAGCATCCCGAAAACTGCAAGGAAACGTTCGCGGGATATCTCGGCCGCATCATCCTTCGTCTGAAATCGCTGCAGCCCAAGGCGAGATTCTTTCTCGTCACGCGCCCCAACGAGGAGACCGACGCCGAGCGCCGCGCGCACATCATCCAGCACCATCGGCTGATGCACGAGCTGGCCGCGCTGTTTGATTACACCTACGTGATCGATCTTCTGACATACGGTCCCGTCTACGGCGAAGAATTCAAAAAGACGTTCTTCCTCGGCGGGCATATGAATCCCGCGGGATATTTGCTGACCGCGCGTATGTTTGCCTCCTATATTGACTATATCATTCGCAACAAGCCCGACGATTTCACCCAGATCGGCTTCGTCGGCACGCCATACCACAACGTGTCCTACAAATGGTAAGACGCGCATATCAAACGAAGCGGAGGAATGCTTATGGCAACGCTTGAACAAGAAAATACACAGCGTGTTCCCAAACGGATATTGACCTCACTTTTGGCATCTGTGTCTGCGGGTGTCGTCCCGCGTGCAGGTGCGCCCTATATCGCGATCGGCCGCAAGGACGAGATCGGCGCGTTTCTCTCCGATCTGGAGGCTGTCAGCGAGGGCGGCGGCGGTATGCGCTTTCTCATCGGTCGCTACGGTAGCGGTAAGAGCTTTTTGATGCAGCTCATCCGCGGCTATGCGCTCGAGCGCGATTTTATTACCGCAGACGCCGATCTTTCACCCGAGCGTCGATTGTACGGAAGCGGCGGCAGCGGTGTTGCGACCTATCGCGAGCTGATGAAGAATCTCGCCTCCAAAACCTCACCCGACGGCGGTGCGCTGCCCAAGCTACTCGCCCGCTGGCTGTCCGCGCTGCAATCCGAGCTCAGCGGAAAGGGGATCGCTCCCGATGCCCCCAATTTTAGTGCCAATCTGCGTTCGCTCGTCTTTGAAAAGCTACGCGAGATGGAATTTTTCGTCGGCGGCTTTGATTTTTCCAAGGTCATCACCGCCTATTTCGAGGCGTGGAGCGACTCGGATGAGTGGGCGGCAGAGCAAAAGAAGAGCGCCTGCCTGCGCTGGCTTCGCGGTGAATTTGCCAACAAGACCGAGGCGCGCGCCGCGCTGGGCTTTACCGTATCGGTCATCATCGACGACGAAAACTGGTACGATTTTCTCAAGCTGTGGGCGGCGCTTGTGCGCTTGATGGGCTATCGCGGACTCGTTGTCTTTATCGACGAATGTGTCAATCTCTATAAGATCGTCCACCGCGTCAGCCGCGAGAATAACTACGAAAAGATCCTCTCAATGTTCAACGACACGCTTCAAGGGCGAGCCCCCGGACTTGAGCTGGTGTTGGGCGGTACGCCTCAGTTCCTTGAGGACACGCGTCGCGGTCTCTTCAGCTACGAGGCACTTCGCAGCCGTCTGTGTGACAGCCGCTTTTCACTCGAGGGATATAAGAATCTGATCGGTCCCGTTATCCGTCTGCGTCGCTTGAGCGACGACGAGCTGCTGGCGCTGATCGTCCGTATCACCTCGCTCCACGCGCAGTGCTATGATTGGGAGGCGCGTGTCACGTCCGAGCAGATGACGGAATTCCTGAAGCTCTGTCTCTCGCGTGCAGGTGCGGACAGTATGATCACACCGCGTGAGATGCTGCGCGACTATATGACCGTTCTGCACATTCTGATGCAGAACCCCGAAGCGAGATTCGAGGACGTGGTCGGCAGTGCCGTCACGCTCAAAACGGACAAGCAGACCGAGGAGGAAGAGGAGATCGCGCAGCTCGCCGAGCAAACGCCGACCAAGCCGTCTTCTGTGAATTTCCGTCCCGAAGATATTGATTTTTGATAAGGAGGGATCCGTCGGATGACCACCCCAAACGATACCGCACGCGAGGCCGAGCGCATCTTCGAGCGGTTTCCCGATTTTATCCGCGAATTCATCTATCGCCAGTCGTGGGATTCGTTGCGCGCGGTACAGATCGCCGCGGCACGCACGCTGTTTGAAAACGACCACCATCTGCTCTTGACCTCGTCGACCGCGAGTGGCAAGACCGAGGCAGCCTTCTTTCCCATTCTTGCTGATCTTTGGGCAGATCCGCCCTCCAGCATCGGCGCGCTCTACGTTGCGCCGCTTAAGAGCCTGATCAACGATCAGTTCTCGCGTATGGAGGAGCTGCTGGATGAGTCGGGCATTGCGGTCACGCATTGGCACGGCGACGTTGCCGCCTCGCATAAGCGCAAGCTACTCGAGAAGCCGCGCGGCATTTTGCAGATCACGCCCGAGTCGCTTGAATCGATGCTGATGAACCGATCCAATGACATTGTCCGTCTGTTTTCCGACCTGCGGTATATCGTCGTGGACGAGATCCACACGCTGACGGGAAGTGACCGCGGCAACCAGATTATCTGTCAACTCACCCGCCTTGCTCGCTTGATCGGTCACGAGCCGCGCCGCATCGGACTCTCTGCAACGGTCGGTGATGCCGCACTGGCCGCCACTTGGCTGGCGGGCGGATCAAGCATCCCCGTTGACGTTCCCGTGCTTGCCGAGGGCAAGGTCCGTTGGCGATTGGGAATGGAGCATTTTTATATCCAGAATCCCAAGGCCAACCAAACGCAAGAGGCCAAGCTCACCCCTACGAAGGCGGGCGAGCGGGCAGAGCAGGGCGAGGCAAAGTCCCCCGATGCGGTCGCGCGTCTGGATGCGGGCTATGAATATATGTACGATTGCGTTCGTGACTGCAAATCGCTCGTCTTTTCCAATTCACGCGAGGAGACCGAGTATCTGACCGCGACCTTCCGCCAGATCGCAGCCGCGCGCGGCGAGCCCGATATTTTCTTGATCCATCACGGCAATCTGTCTGCCGCTATCCGCGAGGAGGCGGAGCTGAAGATGAAGCAAGAGGAGCAAAACGTGGTCACCTGTGCGACGGTCACGATGGAGCTGGGCATCGATATCGGACGGCTGGAGAGAGTACTGCAAAGCCAATCGCCGCACTCCGTTTCGTCCTTCCTTCAGCGTCTCGGTCGCTCGGGACGCCGCGGACAGCCGCCCGAAATGATGATGGTTTTCCGCGAGGAAGAGCCCTTGCCCAACGCGCCGTTGCCGCAGCTTATTCCGTGGGAGCTGTTGCGTGCCATCGCCATCGTTCAGCTCTACATTGAGGAGCGCTTTATCGAGCCGCCCAATATCCGCCGAATGCCGATGAGCCTTCTGTTCCATCAGACGCTCAGTATGCTTGCCTCGTCGGGTGAGCTGACGCCCAAGCGGCTGGCCGAGCGCATCCTGACCCTGCCGCCCTTTACCGAGGTCGACCGCGAGGACTACCGCGCGCTCATCGTTTCGATGGTGCAGCAGGAGTATATCGAGATGACCGAGGAGAAGGGGCTGATCGTCGGACTTCGCGGCGAGCAGCTGATCAAGAGCTTCAAGTTTTACGCCGTCTTTAAGGACAGCGAGGATTATACCGTTCGCTGCGGATCGGATGAGATCGGCACCATCACAACACCGCCGCCCGTGGGCGACCGCTTTGCATTGGCGGGACGCGTATGGGAGGTCGAGGAGCTGGATATTCCCCGCAAGCTCATCTACGTCAAGGGTGTGCTGGGAAAAATGGAGGTCTCCTGGCCGGGCGATTACGGCGAGATACACACCAAGATTCTCGAGCGTATGAAGCGCGTGCTGGAGGAGGATACCGTCTACCCCTACCTCAAGGAAAACGCCCGCGAGCGCCTTGAAAACGCCCGCCACGTCGCCCGCAATACGGGGATGCTGCAGCATTCGCTCGTTCATTTGGGCGGTTATAGCTGGTGTCTGTTCCCGTGGCTGGGGACACGATCCTTCCGCACCTGCCGCAAGTATCTCAAGCGATACGCTACCGAGCTGGGTGTTTCGTCCATCGAGTATGAGGGGTGTCAGTTCATCACCTTCAAGATGAGCGAGACGGATCCCTCGTCTTGGCTCTCTCGTCTTGCCGACAAGGTGCGTCGAGAGGGAATTGAACCGCTACGCTTGGTTGAGAATGGCGAGATCCCCGTGTTTGAAAAATACGACGATTGCATTCCCGTCGAGCTTCTCCGACGCGCCTATGCCACCGACCGATTGCGCGCAGACGAGCTGACGAGTCGTATCCTCTTTTGGGAAAACGAAGAATGAATAAAAAAAGGCGTCTCGGAGTAATTCCGGGACGCCTTTTAATTGGGATAGGCTTCATAATAAACTGCATTGAACAGCAGTGCACCGCATACGACGAGAGTAAACGAAACGGAGATATATTCAACCATTGGTGGATAATAGAGGGCGACGTAGAGCGGATTGGTCAACAATGTGTCGTGAACTACGATGGCAAGGATGCACGCCTGCAGGGCAACCGCAAAAAATCCCAGCTTGAGCACAAGGATCGACGGCGGGCTCAGGCGCTTGATAAATTCGATCAGCCGCTGTCGTTTAGACATTATGTACACCTCCTTCGTTGTTTTGACGGAAGAAAAATTTTTGAACTTTTTGGCGAAAAAGCGGGAGCCTTCTACAAAATATAATACCAT
>JAGBTR010000304.1 GCA_017631215.1 Clostridia bacterium
CCATCATTGATGAGGTTCGTTATATTGAACGGCTGCCCGAGGGTAAGCTTGCCGCCATTGAGGTGGCGCTGCCGGGTCAGTCGGTGCGTATGCTGTCCAACCCCTACGGCATCGCCACGCTGCTTGCGCTGAACGCCGACGAGACGCGCAGCATCACGCCCATTGCCAAGTCGCTGATCGGAAAGAGAAGCGCGGTGGTCATCAAAACACCGGGCGGCAACGTGCGCGAGAACTTGCTCAAGGCAGGCTCGGTCACGCTGGTGGGCGACCGCACGCTGACCGTCGACATCGACGAGGGCGCGGAGCGCATTATGGAGACGCTGGCCGAGGCCGGCGGAATCCGCAACATTGAGGGACAGAGCGGCACCAACGTCGGTCTGATGCTCGACCGTATCCGTACGGGAATGGCATCGGTCAGCGGCGAGCGTGCCGAGGATATCCGCATTACCGATCTGTTGGCGGTCGACACGATGGCTCCCGTGGCTGTGTCGGGCGCGATCGCGGGCGAGACGTGTATGGAAAAGGCGGTCGGTATCGCCGCAATGGTGCGTACCAGACAGCTTCCGATGCAGCAGATCGCCGACGCGCTTGCAGCCCAGCTTGGCACGCGTGTGCTGATTGCCGGCGTTGAGGCTGTGATGGCCGCGCTGGGCGCACTGACCACGCCGGGCACGCGCACGCCGCTTGCCATTCTCGATATGGGCGGCGGCTCGACCGATGCCGCACTCATTGACGAGAACGGCGGCGTCCGTATGACGCACTGTGCGGGCGCAGGCGAGCTGGTCTCGATGCTCATTCAGACCGAGCTGGGACTTGCCTCCCGCCATACGGCTGAGCAGATCAAGAAATACCCCGTCGCGCGTGTGGAATCGCTGTTCCATCTGCGACTGGAGAACGGCGGTATGCAGTTCTTTGACGGCTCGATCGACCCGCGTTATTTCGGTCACGTCGTGCTGCTTGCCCCCGAGGGGCTCATTCGCATCGACGAGGACATCCCGATGGAAAAGATCGTCGAGGTGCGCCGCGAGGCCAAGCGCAAGGTGTTCGTCACCAACGCCCTTCGCGCACTGCGTGAGGTTGCCCCGAATGGCGATCTCAAGCGCATCCCCAACGTGGTGCTGGTCGGCGGCTCGGCCGAGGACTTTGAGATCCCCGAAATGCTGACCGAGCATCTGGCGGCATTCCGCGTCGTGTGCGGTCGCGCGAACATCCGCGCCACCGAGGGCCCGCGAAATGCGGTCGCAACGGGACTGGTACTTTCGTATCTCGGAGAACAAACGGTATGATTGCAAAGAAACCGACCATTATGATCTACACTGCCCGCCCCGACGAGGCGCTGCTCCGTGAGGTGTGCGCCGGCATCGAGGAGGAGGGCGTGCTCTATGAGGTCGTCCCCGCGATGGTGGGCGATGCTGCGGTGCTGGCCGCCGCTGCGTCCGATGCCTCTATGCTGGGCTCGGGCGTTGCCGTGTGCGGTACGACCATCGCATTGCACATCAAGGGAATGGAGAAGGGCAAGACCGTCCTTTCCTATGAGCGGGCGAGTGCGGCAGAGGCACGCGACGCAGGCGCAAACAGCGCGCGTGTGATCAAGCGACTGCCCTTTAAGATGGGCGACTGATCCCGAGAGATATCCGTAGGAATATATACATCAGGAGATTTTTATGAAGATCTACACCAAGCACGGAGACGGCGGTATGACGACGCTGATGTCTGCGACCCAAATATCCAAGGCGGATGACCGCATTGCGACGCTCGGCACGATTGACGAGCTGACCTCGCAGCTGGGTCTTGCCAAGGCTCATATCGCGGCGATGCGGACGGCAGACAGCGAGGTCTGCGTGGAGCATTTCGACCGCGTGCAAATGGCGCTGCAGAAGATCATGGCGGGCATCGCCGAGCCGAGAAATAAAAAGCACGAGATCCTCCCCGAGGAGACGGCGTTCCTTGAGAGCATCATTGATGCCGTCGAGGACTCGTTCCCGCGTGAGCATCACTTCATTCTGCCCGGCTATTGCGAGCTGTCGGCAAGACTTGACGTGGCGCGCACCGTCGCACGCAGAGCAGAGCGTCAGCTTTCCGTGATGGATCGCAAGTATGCGGCCAACGCGGCGGCCAAGGCGTATCTGAACCGTCTGTCCGATTATCTGTATATGCTGGCTCGCCGTAGCGACTACGACGAGAAGCTGCGCCGCGAGGGCGGTGCGGTGCCGCAGAGCGCGGCGGTCAAACCAATGACGGCGACCGATGCCGTGGTAGAGGAGGTATTGCGCCGTATGAGTGGTGTGACGTTGGATCTGCAAAAGGCAAAGGCACTGATCGAGGCGATCGAGCAGGAGGCCGCGCGTACGGGCAAAAAGGCGGTCATCGCCGTCTGCAACGCGCAGGGTAACCCCGTTGCGGTACACGTGATGGACGACGCCTTCCTCGTCAGCTATGACGTGGCCATCAAAAAGGCGTACACGGCGGTGTCTGTCAAGATGTCGACAATGGAGCTGTCACGGCTCGTTCAGCCGGGTCAGACCTTCTACGGGCTGCAAAACGTGGATAAGATGCTCGTCTTTGGCGGCGGCGTTCCCTTGAAGGTGGGCGACCGCATCGTCGGCGGTCTGGGTATCTCGGGCGGTACCGGTGAAGAGGACCACGCGCTGTGTGAGTACGGTCTGCAGGTCTTTTCCCGCCTGTAACGGCGACCAATCAACGATTTTCCGCATACAAAATACGCAAGAACGCTCGCGGAATGCGAGGGTGGAGGAGATGAACCATGAAGAATAAGATCTTGTGCGCGATCCTGAGCCTGCTGATGCTGCTGGGCTGCTTTAGCCTGACCGCCTTTGCTGTGGA
>JAGBTR010000305.1 GCA_017631215.1 Clostridia bacterium
GCAAAGATCAAGGTGTTCTTGCAGGCGATGATAAAGATATCGTCTGCAAAGAACAGATTGATGTAGTTCTCAAGCCAAACAAAGTTGGGCCATTGAAGCATGTTGAAGTCGGTAAAACCGACAACAAAGGAAAGGATAACGGGACAGAGGGTAAAGAGCGAGAAGATTACTAGGTAAGGAAGAATCATAATGTAAGCGATCCAGTTACGCTTCATTTCTCTTCTGGTATATTCCCAATAGGAAATGCCTTTTCTGGCAACTGCTTTTTGTTCTGCTTTTTGTTTTGCCATTTTCTTTTATCCTCCTTTATTAAGATTTCGGTGCGGAAACTCTGTAAGAAGCATACGCATTTGCGGTATCAATCAGAGCTTCGGAAATAAAGTACAGCAACTCAAGCTCGCTAAGAGAAGCGATCTCGTATCCACCGCTGCCGTCCTTTGGCAGGCAAAGAGGAGAATGTCGGAAGACGAGTAAGATTTATGCAAAGAAATTTCGTTCTGCTCTTTACAAAACGGGACTTTTTTGTTATAATATAATTTGAAAATAACCATCCGAAAGGAATGAAACGATATGCTTCTTTATAATTCACTCACCCGCAACCGCGATGAGTTCGTGCCCAACGAGCCCGGCAAGGTAAAAATGTACACCTGCGGTCCGACGGTTTATCATTTTGCTCATATCGGCAACCTCCGTACTTACATCATGGAGGACGTGCTGGAGAAATATCTGCGCTACTCGGGCTACGACGTCAAGCGTGTTATGAACATCACCGACGTCGGTCACCTGACGAGCGACGCCGACGAGGGCGAGGACAAGATGCTCAAGGGCGCCAAGCGCGAGCACAAGACGGTGATGGAGATCGCCCAGTTCTACACCGACGCCTTCTTCGCCGATTGCGACAAGCTCAACATCAAAAAGCCCGACGTCATCGAGCCCGCTACGGGCTGCATCGACGATTTCATCCGCGTCATCGAGGGGCTGCTCGAAAAGGGCTTCGCCTACGTCGCGGGCGGCAACGTCTATTTTGACACCTCCAAGCTGGAGAACTATTACGTGTTCAACAACTTCAAGGAGGAGGATCTCGAGGTCGGCGTGCGCGACGGCGTCGAGGCGGACGACAACAAGAAGAACAAGAACGATTTCGTGCTTTGGTTCACCAAGTCCAAGTTCGAGGATCAGGCGCTCAAGTGGGATTCCCCTTGGGGCGTGGGCTACCCCGGCTGGCACATCGAGTGCTCCTGCATTTCGATGAAGCATCTGGGCGAGGATCTGGACATCCACTGCGGCGGTATTGACAACGCCTTCCCCCACCACACCAACGAGATCGCGCAGTCCGAGGCGTATCTGGGTCACAAGTGGTGCAACTACTGGTTCCACGTGCTGCATCTGAACACGAACAGCGGCAAGATGTCCAAGTCGACGGGCGAATTTTTGACCGTCTCGCTGCTTGAGAGCAAGGGATACGACCCGATGGTCTACCGCCTCTTCTGCTTGCAGTCGCACTACCGCAAGAATCTGGTCTTCTCCTATGAGAATCTGGACAACGCCAAGACCAGCTACCAAAAGCTGATCGCCCGCATCGCCACCCTCCGCGAGGACGGCGAGGTGGAGGCCGAGGCGTTTGAGACGCTTCGCAAGGATTTCACCGACGCGATGGACAACGACGTCAACACGTCGCTCGCCGTCACGGCGCTGTACAACGTGCTCAAGGCCAAGTGCTCCGACGCGACCAAGCGCGCGCTGCTCGCCGACTTTGACCGCGTGCTGTCGCTCAATCGGATCGAGACCGCCGACGCCATCCGCAAGGCGGAGCAGGACAAGGCCGCCGCTGCCGCCGCGCAGGAGGCAGCCGCCCACGCAGGCGACCCCGAGGCGCAGGAGATCGAGGCGCTCATCGCCGCCCGCGCCGACGCCAAGAAGCAAAAGAACTTCGCCGAGGCAGACCGCATCCGCGCCGAGCTGGCTGACCGCGGCATCACCCTCATCGACACCGCGCAGGGCACCAAGTGGGAGCGCAACTGACGGAGGACGAGAGGACGAGAGGACGATGCAAGGGGGATTTTTAAAAAAATCCCCCCTGCACCCCCAAAAACTTGAATGAATAGGAAGAGGCATAGGCGAGCGCTTGTGCCTCTTTTGTTTTTGCGCCACATCCCCCACCGTCCTCCCCTCCGCTTTCACACCGCGCTCTATCCTTTCTCCTATGCCAGCGGCGAGCCACCCAAACAAAAGCACCGCACCCCCGCCAACCCCATCTTGGGCGCGCGATATTGCGCCCAAGATGGTACGGTTTTGCTAAACTGCATCTCCAAGCCGCGCCTTGCGTAGCGAAGCGGAGCACCGAAGCGGCTTGCGGTACGCCGCCCGCAGGCGGCGCGGGGGTCAAGGGGGCAAAGCCCCTTGCTCGCTTTCTTGGTTACTTCTTTGACGAGCGTTAAAGAAGTAACACCACAGCACAGTGCAGCGAGCGCGTCGCGAAGCGACAGTGGGCGCGTAAAAAGGAGAAGACGTAAAGCCCCCCACAAGCCCCTCCCCCCAAAAAAATCATCTCCCCCGCGCCCCAAAATATCAAAAAACATCTTGCACACGGCGCATTTTTCCGTTATAATATAAAATGAATGAATATGCTCGGCGCACGCCGAAGAAAAAATAGAGGATTTTTTATGGCAAACAACGAAAGAATGTCCCACATTCGCAATTTCTCCATCATCGCCCACATCGACCACGGCAAGAGCACGCTCGCCGACCGTCTGCTGGAGGCGACGCAGACCGTTGCCCAGCGCGATATGGAGGCTCAGCTGCTCGACAATATGGATCTTGAGCGCGAGAGAGGCATCACCATCAAGGCGCGCGCCGTCAAGCTCGACTACGAGGCGCCCGACGGCGAGCATTACACGCTCAATCTGATCGACACGCCCGGTCACGTCGACTTCAACTACGAGGTCTCGCGCTCGCTCAACGCTTGCGAGGGCGCTCTGCTCGTCGTCGACGCCAGCCAGGGCATCGAGGCGCAGACGCTGGCCAACGCCTATCTCGCCATCGACGCGGATCTGGAGATCGTGCCCGTCATCAACAAGATCGACCTGCCCTCGGCTGACATTGAAAAGTGCCGCGCCGAGATCGAGGACGTGATCGGCATTCCCGCCGAGGGCTGTCCCGCCGTGTCCGCCAAGGTCGGTCTCAACATTCCCGACGTGCTGGAGGCGGTCATCCGCGACGTTCCCGCGCCCGAGGGCGACGAGGACGCACCGCTCAAGGCGCTCGTCTTCGACTCCTACTACGACAGCTATCTCGGCGTCGTGGTTATGGTGCGTCTGCGTGACGGCTCCGTCCGCGCGGGCGACCGTATGATGATGATGAGCACGGGCGCGCAGTTCGACATCGTCGACGTCGGCACGCTCGAGCCGTTTGGTCTGAAGAAGTGCGACGTGCTTCGCGCGGGTGAGGTCGGTTATATCACCGCCTCGATCAAGAGCGTGGGCGACACGCAGGTGGGCGACACGGTGACGCTGGCCACCAACCCCGCCACCGAGGCGCTGCCAGGCTTCCGTCCTGCGCAGTCGATGGTCTATGCGGGTATCTACCCCGCCGACGGCGCACGCTACGGAGATTTGCGCGACGCGCTTGAAAAGCTGCAGCTCAACGACGCGGCGCTCCTCTTTGAGCCCGAGACGTCCATCGCGCTCGGCTTTGGCTTCCGCTGCGGCTTCCTCGGTCTTCTTCACATGGAGATCATTGAGGAGCGACTGGAGCGAGAGTTCAACCTCGACCTCATCACGACCGCACCCAGCGTTATCTACAAGATCGAGAAGCGCGACGGCACGGTCACTATGATCGACAACCCCTCCAACTACCCCGACGCGGCCGAGATCGCGCAGGCCTTCGAGCCCGTCGTGCGGGCATCCATCATCACGCCGACCGACTTTGTGGGCAACCTGATGGATCTGTGCCAGGATCGCCGCGGTGTGTTCATCGATATGAAATACCTCGACCAGACGCGCGTCGAGCTGCACTACGATCTGCCGCTGGGTGAGATCGTCTACGATTTCTTCGACGCGCTCAAGAGCCGCTCGCGCGGTTACGCCTCGCTCGACTACGAGATGAAGGGCTACGAGCCCTCCAAGCTCGTCAAGCTCGACTTCCTGCTCAACGGCGAGCAGGTCGACGCCCTCTCCTTCATCGTTCACGAGGACAAGGCGTACGGTCGCGCCCGCAAGATCGCGGAGAAGCTCAAGGACAACATCCCGAGACAGCTCTTCGAGGTGCCCATTCAGGCCGCCATCGGCGCCAAGATCATCGCCCGCGAGACGGTCAAGGCGATGCGTAAGGACGTGCTGGCCAAGTGCTACGGCGGTGATATCACGCGTAAGAAGAAGCTGCTCGAGAAGCAGAAGGAGGGCAAGAAGAAGATGCGCCAGCTGGGTAGCGTTCAGATCTCGCCCGAGGCGTTTATGGCCGTCCTCAAGCTGGATGATGAAGAAAAATAAGGCGACGGCGGGGCTGTATCTGCACATCCCCTTCTGTCTGCAAAAGTGTCTGTACTGCGATTTTTGCTCGTTTGCGGGGCAGGACGGCGACACGCACGCGCGATACGTCGAGAGGCTGTGCCGCGAGATCGTCGACCGCGCCGTATCGGTCGGTCAGCTGACCTTTGATACGGTCTATTTCGGCGGCGGCACGCCCACGCTGCTCTCGCCCGACCTGCTCGGTCGTGTGCTGGATACGGCACGGACGCATCTTTGCATCCTACCCGACGCCGAGGTGACGGTGGAGTGCAATCCCGCCACGGCGGATGCCGCCAAGCTCTCGCTACTGCGCGAGGCGGGCGTCAACCGTTTGAGCATTGGCTTGCAGAGCGCCGACGACGGAGAGCTGCGCGCGCTCGGTCGCGCTCACACGGCCAAGGCGGCCATCGAGACGGTGCGTGCGGCGCGGCAGGCGGGGTTTGGTAATCTGTCGCTTGACGTGATGCTGGGC
Source organism: Clostridia bacterium (assembly GCA_017631215.1). Lineage (GTDB taxonomy): Bacteria > Bacillota > Clostridia > Oscillospirales > CAG-272 > SIG644. Next base: position 4,978 of record JAGBTR010000305.1, read on the forward strand.
ATTCCCCATCAGACGCGCGACAGCCTTGACCGCACGCTGGACACCCTTCTCTCGCTTTCGCCCGAGCATATCTCGGCGTACAGTCTTATTCTGGAGGAAGGCACGCCCTTTTACGATGCAAGAGATACGCTTCCTCTGCCCGACGAGGACACGGTGGTCGCGCTGACCGAGCAGGCATTTGCCACGCTGGCGGGCGCGGGCTACGCACGCTATGAGATCAGCAATTTCGCTCGGGCGGGCTTTGAGTCGCGCCACAATCTGCACTACTGGCGTATGGACGACTATCTCGGCGTTGGCATTGCGGCGCACTCGCTCATTGGTCGCGAGCGGCTACAAAACCGCCCCGATCTTGCCGCTTATCTTGACGGCGAGGACATCACCGAGCGCGAGGAGCTGCTTTCGGACGAGGTGGCACGCGACGAGTACGTGATGCTGGGGCTGCGGTTGGTCGAGGGCATTGACAAGCGGGAATTTCGCGAGCGCTTCGGCTTGGAGTTTGACGCGCTCTACCCTGCCATCAAGGGTTATGCGCGTATGGGCTTGATGCTGGACACGCCCGACCGCGCGGCGTTCACGGACAAGGGATTTGCCGTGAGCAACGCGGTGCTGGCGGAGATGTTATTTAATTAGAGGGGAATGCTGTGGGAAACAGCATTGGAGCGAGTCCCGATTGGCGGAAATCCGTTGGGGTTTTGTGAAGCTTCCAGGCGCACGCAAACGGTTGGGATGATGATGATTTGTTTACGAAAAAAGGGAGAGCTGATGCTTTCCCTTTTTTGTTTGTTGAGATTTTTGGGCGGGGGAGTTTTTATGCTGAACAACTTCGTTCCTTTTCGCTCACACTGCGTCCTTCGGACGCGCGCTCGCGGCTTGTTGTTGATGTTCATTCTTTGGCGCACGCCAAAGAACGAACCAAGAAAGCGTGCCAAAGGGCAAGCCCTTTGGAAACCCGCCCGCAAGCCGCTTCGGTGCTCCGCTTCGCTACGCAAGGCGCGGCTTGAAGGTTTTGTTCGGCGTGAATTCTCCGTCTTGTTCGGCACCGCCTCCAAGACGGGTTGGGCTGGGGATCTATGCCTGACTTCGGGCAAACTCGCCGCCGACATAACAAAATTGGGGGAGGCTTGCTCAAACCGTTTTGAAAAACGGCAGGGGAAAATATCTAAACCCGTACGCACAGCAGAAGCGGCAGGAAGCGTCGTTGTGTAAGCGATCAAGGTAAAGCGACTCGCTACCAGCCCAACGCCATCTTGGAGACAGCC
>JAGBTR010000306.1 GCA_017631215.1 Clostridia bacterium
ACATCGCGGCACGTCTGGCCGTCGGTCAAAGCACCGAGAACGCGATGTTCGTCAGCATCCATATGAACGCCTTCCCACAGCGGCAGTACAAGGGGCTTCAGGTCTACTATTCACCCCATCACCCGACCTCGCAGATGCTGGCGGAGGCGATGCAGCGCAAGGTCGCCGCCCATCTTCAGCCCGACAACGAGCGCAAGATCAAGCGCGCGGGCTCGGAGATCTATCTACTCGAGCATCTTGAATGCCCCGCGGTGCTGGTCGAGTGCGGCTTTTTGTCCAATGCCGAGGACTGCGCCGCGCTGAGCGACGAATCCTATCAGCAGCGGCTCGCCTTTTTGCTGTTTTGCGCCATTCGGGAGACGATGGTGGAGGGATGAGCGAGCGAAGGTCTCTCGCTATCGCCTTCGCATCTCGCTCGGACACATACGGCTCGTCATACGCCGTCTCCAGCGACCAGTCGCGCCCCTTCGCCTTCCCCGTCTCCCCATCCTCGGAAGAATTTTCCACTGAATGTTTCGATTTAGGTGTTGACTTTTTCTTTTTTTGCTATACTATTATCGAGGGGTGACCGTTTCTGTGAATGCTCGCTATAATGCGGGATAGCACTTAAGGCATCCCTCGATTTGTATCTAAACAAGGTTCCCGCCATGCGAACTTGACCTATAAAGTCATATGCGACCTTGCCCCCAACGCCCGATCGAACTTGCAAGCCCATTTCCGGGCTTTTTTTGATGTCCTCGGAGGTGAACTCATCGCCATTTCCTCGCAAAAATCATCGCAAGGTCTTGATTTTCCACCCAAAATGCGCTATAATAAAATATCAGACATCAAAAACGGAGGACGCGCGATGAAAGGAACGAAAACGGTCTATATCTGCTCGGAATGCGAGATGAAGAGCCCCAAATGGCTGGGAAAATGCCCGACGTGCGGCGCTTGGAACAGCTTTGTGGAGGATGTGATCGAGGTCGCACCGACCCAGACGGCGTCCGCCAAGCGCACTTCCCTTCGCATTGCCACCGAGAGTGAGGCGCTGCCCTACGATCAGCTCAACACGCCCTCCTATATGCGCTTCCCGACGGGTATGGGCGAGCTTGACCGCGTGCTGGGCGGCGGCGGTCTTGTCACGGGCTCGGTCATTCTTCTCTCGGGCGAGCCCGGCATCGGTAAATCGACGCTTTTGATGCAGATCTGCGATTCGCTCGGTCAAGGACACCGCGTGCTATACGTCTCGGGCGAGGAATCGGGCGGTCAGCTCAAGCTGCGCGCCAAGCGGCTGGGTGTGGTCGGTCAAAACCTCTTTATCCTGACCGAAACGCATCTGGAGGGCATCCTTTCTCAAGTGGACAAGGTCAAGCCCGACGTCATCATCGTCGACTCCATACAGACCATCTATTCCGAGACGGCAAACTCGACCCCCGGCAGCGTCACGCAGGTCAAGGAATGCACGCTATCCTTTATTTCCAAGGCCAAGACCGAGGGCATCTCGGTGCTGCTGGTCGGTCACGTCAACAAGGAGGGCGGCATCGCGGGTCCCAAGGTGCTTGAGCATATGGTCGATGCGGTGCTGTATTTTGAGGGCGAGAGACAGCAATCCTACCGCATCATCCGCGCCATGAAGAACCGCTACGGCTCGACCAACGAGATCGGTGTGTTTGAAATGACCGACACGGGCCTTTGCGAAGTCGCCAACCCGTCCGAGATGCTGCTGGCGGGTCGACCCAAGAGCATTTCGGGCAACTGCGCCGTCTGCACGATGGAGGGCACGCGCCCCTTGATCGCCGAGGTGCAGGCACTCGTCTCCCCGACTGTCTTCCCCGCGCCGCGCCGCACCAACAACGGTATGGATTACAACCGACTCTGCCTGATCTTGGCGGTGCTGGAAAAGCGGCTCGGTCTGCGTTTTTCCCAAAACGACGTCTATCTCAACGTCATCGGCGGTCTGCGGATCGACGAGCCTGCGGCCGACGCGGCGATGGCGCTCGCGCTGATCTCGTCCCAGACCGACCGCGTCATCCCCGACGATCTGATCGCCGTTGGCGAGCTGGGCTTGGCGGGCGAATGCCGCGCTGTTTCGCACCTTGATCTGCGTGTCCGCGAGGCCGCAAGGCTTGGCTTCCGTCGCGCCATCGTCCCCTACCGCAACATCGAAAAGCGCCCCATTCAGTGCGAAGGCATCGAGATCATCCCGATTCGGACGATCTACGACACGCTCAAGCTTTTGAATGCAGAGGACAAAAAATCCGAATAACACAACAGCCGCAGGAGGTCAACCCCTGCGGCTGTTATTTATTTGCTTTCCCGTTTGATCTTGTCGATGCTTTCTTGCTTTACGGCCTCTCGCAACGCCTGCGTCCAAGGCGAAAACGCCGCATTTTTCTCTCCGTAGGTGAGATTTTCCTCATACTCGCGCGGCAACCACGTGGAAATGGGCGCTTCGTTATGCGAGATCAACGCCTCGATGTTATCCAGCGCCTTGTAAAGCCTTGCCTCGGGCGTTTCCATCGCCTTCATTTCCGCAAACAGCGCCGCGAGTTCTGCTCCGATCTCGGTCGGCAAGGTAGCGAGCAACGATGCAACGGCGCTCTCCTCCTCGCGTTCGTTCGATGCGGTCTTCCAAAAGGCGGGAACATCTCCCGTAACAGCTTCTCCGAGGTCATGGATGAGACACATTTTGATAACGCGATCCA
>JAGBTR010000046.1 GCA_017631215.1 Clostridia bacterium
AGTGCTTCGCCCCGAGCAGCTTGAGGAGGAATTCCGTGGGTGTCTGGAGCTCGCGAAATACGTACTTGATACCGTCGGCATGCTTGAAAACTGCAGCTTCCGCTTCTCGCAGTGGGATCCTGCTCGCGCGGGCATCAAGTACGAGGGTACCAGAGAGCAGTGGGACCACGCACAGTCGGTCATGGGCACGATCCTTGATAATCTTGGCGTAAAATATGAGATCGGCATTGACGAGGCGGCATTCTATGGCCCCAAGCTCGATATTCAGTATAAGAACGTGTTTGGCAAAGAGGATACCATCGTCACCATTCAGATCGATATGCTTCTGGCCGAGAAGTTCGGTATGGAGTACGTCGATAGCGACGGACAGCTCAAGCGTCCGTATATCATCCACCGCACCTCGCTCGGCTGCTACGAGCGTACGCTGGCGTACCTGATCGAGCGTTTCGCAGGCGCTCTGCCCACGTGGATGGCACCCGTTCAGGCCAAGTTCCTGCCGATGGGTGACAACGAGGTCGAGTATTGCCAGAAGATCGCTGACCGCATGACCGCAATGGGTATGCGCGTTGAGATCGACAAGTCCAACAACACCATCGGCTACAAGATCCGCGCCGCACAGCAGGAGAAGGTGCCGTATATGCTCATCGTCGGCGCTAAGGAGGTCGAGAACGGCACGCTGTCCGTCCGTTCCCGTAAGGACGGCGAGAAGGGCGCTATGCCTGTCTCCGAGTTCCTTGACGCCATCATCGACGAGATCGCGGAGAAGAGAAGATAATTCGCGTATATCAATATAAAGAAGGCTCCCCGCCAAAGCTTTGGCGGGGAGCCTTGTTTGTATATAGCAAGGGCGCGTCCTGAAGGACGCGCCCTTGGGGCATATTTCTTTGATTAGAAAATATCCTCGGGCAGCTGGATTGCTCCACCCTTGCCGTCGGTCTCGCCGCTGGTGGTAATGATGTCCTTGGCATCGAAGGTGACAACGCTCAGCGTTGCTCTCTCATAGATCTCTTTCATTGCTCATTACCTCCTTTTTCAGTTTGCGGCAAAGGCGGAAGCCGCCACGCCGTAGTTGTACAGTGCATCCAGCATTGCGCGGGTTGCGTCACCGGTGGACTCGTAGCGGGTCTCAAAGTAGGAACCGACCGAGTAGCTCAGAACGTAACCGTCATTGCCTGCGAAGGATGCCTTGATGGGCTGATCGAATGCATTGGGCATCACGGGGATGTCAACGCGGTAGAGATTGTTGCCCAAGGCCTTGTAGCCGACCGTCTTGCCGTCCACGAGGACCGACAGACCGTTGACGTCTGCAGCCTCAAAGGTGAGGGCGATCATCGTCTCGGAACCGAGCAGCAGCGTTGCGCTCTTCCAGGTAGCCGTGGTGGCCGTGCCGGTGAGTGCGCGGTGGTTGGTGTAGGTGCCGAGCGTGTAGGTCGTGGTGGGAGCGACGAAGCCTTCAACACCCATCGAGGGCTTAGCATCGACCTTGTAGCCGACGTAATCCTGTGCGGTGTCACCGTAAGCAAGGATCGCGTTGAGAAGTGCGGTCATCTCTGCGCTCGTGCTCTTGGGGAGCATTCTCTCGCAGTAATCCTTGACGCTGTAGGTGTGATCGAAGGTGTGAACGACACCGTCGACCTTGGCGTACATCTTGGTGGTGATGGTCTCTGCCAGGCGGTAGGGCATGATGTTCTCGAAGGGAGCGACCAGTCTGCCCTGGGCGTTGGGAGCCGAGACAACCAGCTTGCTTGCATCGTTGCCCAGCGAGAAGGTGAAGATGGGAGCGGCGTCAGCGCTGACGTTACCGACCGAGTAGGTGACGTTGAAGTCCTCGGTCAGCGAAAGCGATGCGCCTGCGATGCCCTTGACGTCGGCCAGCGAATGATAGCTGAAGGTGATGGGCTGCGTGGGGACGCCGTTTTCCATCTTACCCAGAGGAACACGTGCGCCGTAGCCATCAAGCTTATCATACGCATTAAAGTCATAGAACATAAAGTAGATGTGCGTTGCCGTATTGATCGCATCACCGAAGGTGGCGGGATCGATGGTGTAGGTTCTCATTGCGGAATTCGGACCGTTGCCCGAGCCACCCTCCGAGAGGTAGTTGGAAACGGGGTTCCAATCATCGCCGCCCCAGCTGTTTCCGTTGGTGACATCGTTGTGTGTGGTAACGATTCTCGGGCAAACACTCGAGCCAACGGCGACCTTGATACCGAACTGACCGCCGAGGGGCAACGACAGCGTCAGATTACGGGTGGTGTCCAGGTCAGCGATGGAATAATAGTATACGAAGTAGTTGTTGTCGTTGAAGCGACCGTTCCAGTTACCGTCGTAAACGCCACCGGCTTGTGTTACGGTGTTGCTTGCTTTCTTGACGCCGTCGGACATTCTGCCCGTCTGGATCTTGGTTCCTGCCGTGTCGAGGCCCGTGTAGAGAGGCTCGTTGGGATCGGAGGGCATCGCCATACGGTAAGGAGTGCTCGCATCGTTATCGACCTTCGTGTAGATCGGCTCACCAACGTAGTTGTACTCGTTGGTAACGATCGTTGCGACCTTGCCTGCCGTATTGGCATCGTACTCCATCGTCATGCTGACAGCGTAGGGCTTGCGGGGGTAAGAATTGTAGTTGCAGACTGTGACCTCTTTCGTGACACCGCCGACAGTGATCGATTCTTTTTTGCCGGTGTCGGTGGGGACGATGACTTCATCATAACCGACGATCTTGGCACCCCAGCCGTCAGAGGTTTGAGGGTCGGAAATTTTGATCTGGAAGGAACCGCCTGCCTCGATCAGTGCATCGCGGAGACCGTCGATGGAAAGCAGATCGATCTTGATGGAACGATCGGCGTTGGTCGACATATCGTTGAGGAGCGTATACGGCCAAGTAGCGCCGCCATCGACCGACAACTGAATGAGGATCTGGTTACCCATATAGGCGTGATAGGTCAGCCTATCGGCAACGCGCAGATGGTCGGGGGATACCTGATACTCATATTGAATGCTTCTTGTGCCGTCATTATATTTGAACGTGTATTTGTTGACGTTGTTGGCGTTGCCGTTGGGAGACTCGTCCATCATCCAAGAAGCCGCCATATCGACGTTGTTTGCGGCCGTGACTTTGCCCGCGTGGGTCATTTGCCTTGTCGCAAGCGTGTCGACGTTGTTGAGCTTGATTGTCTGGGTGTTGAGCTGACCGGAGTCGTTAAGTCTCGCGTCGTAGGAACCATTTGCGCCGGCCTGTCCGCTAGAGCTATCATAGACGATGTGACTCTGCTCACCCTGGGTGAAGAGAAGGAAGGAATTGTCCTCGTATGCACGAACGTCTACGCTGTCGTTGACCTTGGCGTACAGCGTTGCGGTGGTATAGGCAGCAAGGCCGCCGCCGTTGCCGTTGCCCGTTTCGGCATCACAGACGCGGACGTACAGATAGTCGGCCGAGGTTGCCGTGTTGTTTGCCGACTTGAGAGCGGCGAGCAGATCGTAGGAGCGAGTGCCTGCAGAGAGGATAGTCGAGTCTTTGTATGCATCCACCCACGTGCGGTTATCGGTCGAGACCTTCAGATTGAGCTGACCCTGCGTGGTTGCCGTGAAATAAAGTGCATCGGCATTCTTTGCGTTGCCGAGCGGGAAACGATAGGTGAAATATGCAGTTTTGTCGCCGTAGCGAGCGTAATTGTTTTTGGAGCCGTTCTGTGCTACGTTTGCGGTGTCCTCAAAGAGATAAGCACCCTCGCTGGCACGAAGCACGTCGAAGGAGTACTCGACCGTGTTCTCAACGAACTCGGGAATGCTCTCGTCGTAGCAGACGTCGAGCGTCACGACGCCGCGAATCGAGCCGCCCCAACCGTCTGCGGGATAGGAGTCGCCGATCTTAACGAAGAGTTGGTTGGAATCACCGGGCAGAGAGTTGAATGCCGAGGTCAGATCGAGCGTATACGAGGCGACAGAGAGCTGGTCGGCACTGGCGGGATTGATCTTGATACCCGCATAAGTAGCGGTCGCAGCATCAAAGCCCTCGATCGTACCGGCAGCGGTCTTGCTTGTCAGATAAGTGACGCCTGCCACCGTATCAGCGGAGAGCGCTTGGTCCCTTGCGGTCTCCGAGCCCTTAAACCAAGCGTGAGTTCCGTCAGCGTCTTTCCACAGGCAGATGTTTTGGGATGCGGTCAGACCGACGGCAGTAAACTGCTCCATCGAGTTGGATTTAAAGGTATACACGGGAACCCAAGGACCGTTGACGGATTTGGAGACCCAAACGACGATCTGTGCGCCGAGCTGCGCATTCAACGTAACGCGGGCGACGCGGTCACCGTCGATGCCGTCGTAGCGATAGATCGTCGAGTTCGTCGCATCGTTGAAGTAATATACTCCATCACCGGAAGGACTGCCGGCTTTTTCGAGATATTTGTTCTGTGCGTCGTAGCCCGCCTGCTTGTCACGCACGCTGAACTGGTACTTGGCGTGCGAATAATGCTCCTCACAGTCATAGTTCGTGAAGTACATATTCGCCAGCGCCATCGTCACGCCACCGGGGAAGGCAGAGACGTTGTAGAAGCGGAAATAGTTCCAATTCGTAGGATCGAACACGCCGTCGTTTCCGCTGGAATGAGCAAAGGCAGAGATCGGAATTTCGATGTGGTTCCAGCCTGCCACGAGCGACTTGCCCGAGAGGAACTCGAGAGCCGTTCCCTTGGTCATTACTTCATTATGATCGGGGCGGTTGTCCGAAC
>JAGBTR010000307.1 GCA_017631215.1 Clostridia bacterium
GCTCAGCGGCAGATACAGCTCGTTCCAGCCGGCTCTCGGGAGGTTCGCGCGGAGATCCCAACCCAGCTCACCGACATCGCAGGTACCGCCAGAGGTCAGCTCGACCTGACCCGCAGAAACCAGCGCGCTCGGATCCTCGATGTATATCCACATATGCAGATATCCGTGGTTCTTGAAGAGGCGGGCATCGGTCAACGGGATATCCTGCTCATAGATGACGGACGAGCTCGCGTCGATCTTATACGATGCCTTGCCCTCCTTGACGAAGGCGGGGTCGGTGTTGAGCGTGGCGATCTTTTGGATGCTGGGCTTGACGGCATCCAGCGACTCGCAATCGTTGATCATGATACGCGAGGCCTCGGCGCCGAAGAATGCCTCCTTCTCGGTGTAGGCATCCAGCGTCTCGCCCGCCTCCAGCGCCGCATCGGAATACGGGAGGACGTTGCAGACGTAGATGTCGTCAAAAACGACCGTGGGATAATTGTTGAGCTTACTGTGGTCGACCGTGATCTTCAGCGAGGTGAAGGCGGGATGGTCTCCTTTTTGAGGGATCGCGAGCAGAATGTCGTTCCACCCCTCATTTTCCAACGACTGGACCGTGCCCCAGGTGCAGTACGCGCCCTTATCCGTGCCCAGCGTGATCTTACCCGACCACTGCATCTGGTGAGGATTGTCGATCCAGACCGACATATGCAGATAGAGCGGGCCGTCGCCAAGCTCGGCGGTATCGGCGGGCTCGAAGGTGGCATCCAGCCAGGTCAGGGGATCCTCGCCGTTGTGTGCCAGCGAGCCCTTGCCCTGCTTGATAAACGAAGGATCGGTATTGAGATAGACATTCTTGGTGCCCTTGTCGCTGTCACAGTTCATCAGCGTGACCGTGTCGAAGGGCTCACCGCCAAACGTGTCCGCATATCCCGTCGAGGAGCGGTAGGTCGGCTCAAGGGGGAAGTTATTGTACAGACGGTTGAACAGGGTCAGCGACGAGCTATCATCGCATACGTGCGAGGTGCCCGAGGTACGGACGGGATTGAAGCTGACCACGTTACTGCCGTTCTTGATCTCGAACATGGGGCAGATACCCTGCCAGTCAGCGGTCAGATTGATGCCGACGACGTCGGCGTTATCGGCAACGAGCACCGAATGAGGGCCGTACATAAAGACGTTATTGAGCGTCTCGCCCTCAGCGTCCTTGATGTAGAAGGTGTCGCAATACTTACGCACCACAAGGTCGCGGATGATGGCATAGCTGTCCTGGCTCTCCTTGGCACGGAAGCTCCAGTTCTCATCGTTGTAGTAGTCGGGATCGTACATACCGCGAGGATAGAAGGGCTGGCGCATCGTGAAGGTCTGGTTACACAGCACCGCGTTGATGCTACCACCCTTACCGCCCGCGCGGATGAAGTGGCGGAAGCAAAGACCGAAGGTGTTCTTGACCAGGTGGTTGTCGCAATCGGTGAAGTCGATGCCGACAAACGAGCCCGTCACGACCATGTTCATCGCGTAGACGTCCGCGCCCTTACCGCGGATAGCGACACAGCTGCTCACGCGAGCATCGTCCGCCTCGATATACTCGAGCGCCGTCGTCGCATCGTAGCGCACGTAGAAGATACGCAGACCTTGGATGCCCGAGGACTCCTGCAGCGTGATGAAGTCGCCGTCCTCCAGGTAGGTCAAGAACACCGTGCCGGGGATATGGCCGACCATCGCTGGCTTATCTCTCGCAGGCATCGCCATCGCACCGCGCAGCTCGACGCCCGTCGGGACGTTCAGCTGGGAGTACAGGTGGTAGACACCGTGAGGAACGTAGACGATACCGCCCGTCGTAGCGGCGACGTCCAGCGCGAGCTGGATCGCAGGCGCGGCATCCTCGTGCTTGCCCTCGTAGTCCGCCACGTCGGCAACGTAGAGGATGTCAACGGGCTTTCGGTAGGTATCGTAGGAGGAATCATACTTGCTAAGATCCTCCGAGTCGTCGATCAACGTTCTGGCGCCTTCCGCGGTATGGATGCCGCCCTTGCCCGTTGCTTTCACATCGGTCAGCTTAAGCGGCTGGTTGCCGCGGGAATAATTGGCAACGGCATAAACGTCCGCCTCGATGGTAGCGTGAGCGATACCGACACCACTCGCGCCCGTCATCGCCTGAACGACGACACCGTACATGCTGTCCTTGATGTCGACGTCATAGAAGATGCCCCAGAAGCCCGCGTCGATCAGCATCGCCGTGTAGGCGCTCTCGATGCGGATATCCGTGTACTGGTTCAGATCGAGCGCGTGGAACTTCATCGCAATGGTGTTCTCGCGGCAGAAGTCGCGCAGTGCGGCGGCATCCTGACAGCGGAACTGCTCGGCTGCCTCGCTCCAATATCTCGGCGAGATGCTCATATCGTGCATATAGCCGATCTCGCTCGACTTCTTTGCCTGATAGCCCGAGACCAGCGCGGTCATACGGACGGTGTCAATGTGGAGCAACTCGTGACCGCCGCCGTGCAGACAAGCGCCGATGCCCTGATACGAGTTGAGCATGGTCAAGTTGCGGAGCACGGTCATGCTGGGATCGACGCAATAGACCGTGTAGCCGTACGGCTTGACGTCAGCGACGTCCTGCTCGGGATAGTAGATGGTCAGACCGCTCAAGCCATTGTTCGAGGCGTTCTCGCGGATAAGGCGGAAAAGCGGCTTGGCAGAGGGATCAAAGACCTCCTGCCCCGACAGCGTGGGCGTTTTCGCAAGGATGACCGTGCCGTACTCGGGCGAGTCGGTCAGATCAGGATCCTGCCAGTCACCCTGCAGCAGAACACCCTCGCCGATCTCGATCGTCGCGGTCACAAGGTACTGACCTGCGGGGAGAAAGACGGTGCCGCCTCCCAGCTCACGGCAGTCATTGACTGCCTTCTGGATGCCCGCAGTGCTGTCCTTGACACCCGTGGGGTCAACATCATAGCGCTCGGGCGTGACAATGATGTCCGCAATGATCGTCTGCTCGGTCGCATAGACCGTCTTGACCAGATACGGACCCTCATCGTTGCCCACAGCCGTCACGACCTCATAGGTGTCGCGTTGCTTTTCGGGCGTGGGGGTAAATCCCGCATTTGCATCCTCCGAGGGATTCTCCGCGGGCGCATCGGGATCCACGGTGGGATCGTCAGCGGGATCCTTGGAGGGATCGTCGGGGGTGACGTCGCCGCGACAAGCGACCAACGCCATCAGCATCATCAGAATTGCCAACAGCAAAGCCAATCCTTTTTTCATCTGTTCGTCTCCTTTTCGCGTTTAAGTTGATATCCGTGCGGCACGACGCAAGAGCACACCGCATATTTATCTGGATTATACCATAAGATAGTCACCTTGTCAATTAAAAGCATCTCCCCGCCCTCCTTTTTCGGCAAGTCGCACAATCGGCTTTTGCCTTTTTTGTGTAATTGACCCAACAAAGCCGCCGCGCAGTTTTTTTGCAAAACCCCTTGCCAAAGCCCGTTTTTTGTGATATACTATAGAATGTTAAAATATGCGACAAAGGAAATTATGATTTATGATCATTGCATTAGAAGACGCCAAATATAAGCTGATCGCACTGCGCGAGGACATTGAGGAGCTGGGCAAGCAGCTGGCGGAGACACCTGCCATCGATGCCGAAGTGCTGAAGAGTCAAAAAGAGGACTTGACGGCACAGAAGACCTCCGTAAATACTGTTTTGAAA
>JAGBTR010000308.1 GCA_017631215.1 Clostridia bacterium
GATCCTTTTCGATGACCTTGACGGCGATCCCCTCGCGAAGCAGGATCTCGCACAGGTAGTGGGAGATGTCGCCGCCGCCCGCGAGGATCACGTTTTTGACCGAGTGGGATTCATAGCCGATCTTTTTGAAAAAGATGTTGGCGTTGCGCGGCGAGGCGATCAGGGAGATCACGTCCTTACCCGCGAAGATAAAATCACCGTTGGCGATGAAGGCGTCGTCGTCGCGCTCGATGGTGCAGATCAGCACGTCGGGGCGAAGCTGCTTGGCCATTTCGCGCACAGACATACCCACAAGGGGGCTTTTTTCGGGCAGACGGAATTTGATCAGCTCCACTCGGCCGCCCGCAAAGGTGTCAATTTTGATGGCTGAGGGGAAGCGCAGAATGCGTGCGATCTCCTCTACACGCCCCTCGCCGTCGAGCGCCTCGATGCGCGTCTCCATACGCCCGTCCACCTCATGCTTGGAGATGAACAGATGCGTGTCGGCAAGCGACGCGATCTGCGCCGCGTGCGTGATACAAATGACCTGCACCGCACGCCCCATCTGGCATAGGCGAATACCCACCTTGCGCGAGGTCTTGCCCGAGATACCCGTATCGACCTCGTCAAATACGACCGTACCCACGCCGTCGCGGTCGTTGAGTACGCTCTTGATGGCCAGCATCAAGCGAGAAAGCTCACCGCCCGACGCGATCTTGATCATAGGAAGGAGCGGCTCGCCCGGGTTGGTCGCGATCAAAAACTCGATATCATCACGCCCCGTCGGCAGAAAATCAACCGTCGGTTGAATCGAGACGGCAAAGCGCACCTTGGGCATATCCAAAAACGCAAGCTCGGCGCGAATGCGCTCGGTGATGCTGTCCGCCACCGCACGCCGCCGCTCGGTCAGCGCATCGGCAAGACGGCGGCACTCGGCACGCAACGCCTCGCGCTGTCGGGTCAACTCACCCGCACGCTCCTCCGAATGCTCCAGCGTCTCCAGCTGTGCAGCCGCCCGCTCGCGGAAGGCAAGGATGTCCTCGACCGTCTGCCCGTACTTGCGTTGCAAGCGCGAGATGGCATCCAAGCGCCCCTCGATGGCATCCAGCCGCGCCGTCGGGTCGCCCACGTCGCCGTCCGACCACGCGCGCACCTCCTCAGCCATATCTCTGACCTGATACATCATATCATCCAGCCGATCGGCCATCGCCGCCGCATCGGGAATCACGTCCGAAACACGGCGCAGCGCCTCGCTGCCCCGCCCCAGCAGATACGAAACGGACGCGCTTTTTTCGCGGCTGTCCAGCACCTGCGAGGCAAAGGTCACGTATTTCTCAATTTTCTCAATATTGCGAAGCCGCTCGCGCTCACGCTCAAGCGCCTCGATCTCGCCCGCCTTGAGCTTGATGGCATCAATATCCTTGACCTGATAGTCCAGCATCTCACGCAGACGAAGCTGCTCGGCATCGCTTTTGTTCAGCTCCGCCAGCTCGTGCTCACAGCTGCACAGCCGCTCGTAAGCGGCGCGGTAGACAGCGAGCCCGTCGGCGTGATCGCCCATCGCGTCCAAAATCTGCAAATGCGACGACCGCTGAAGCAGCCGCTGATTGTCATTTTGTCCGTGAATGTTGAGCAGCACCTTGCCCACCTCGCGGGCAAGCGTTGCCGTAATGGGCAAGCCACCCAGCCGCATCGTGCTTTTGCCGTCCTGATGCAGCACGCGCTGAAGCAGCAGCGTGCCGTCCTCGTCGGGCGCGTAGCCCAGCTCGGAGAGCGCCTCGATGCACTCACGCGACAAGCTATCAAAGACCGCACTGACCACCGCACGCGCCTCGCCCGTACGAATGATGTCGCGGTTGAACTTGCCGCCGAGCAAAAGCCCGACGCTGTCGATGAGGATCGACTTGCCCGCGCCCGTCTCGCCCGTCAGCACGGTGAGCCCCGCATCGAATGAGATATCGATGCTTTTGATCACCGCAATATTCTCAATGTGCAGCGTGCGTAGCATCGCGTCACCTCCAAAAAATCGTTACTTCTCTGCCTTCTCCATACCGAAGTCGCGCAGATATGTTGCGACCGATCGCGTCATCTCACGCGAAAAGTCGGAATTGTATTTGCGCTCGCAAAAAGCGCGCATCCACGTCTCATAGCCGCGCGCAGCCGTGCGGGGCGACCACATCTGCTCGAGCTCGTCCGCATCCATCTCGCGGTAGGCGTTTTCGTGGACGACGTGGTGCAGCGGTACACGCTCGGGCTTCTGACGAGTCATCTGCTGCTCGGTCGGGTAACCAAACACCAGCATCGCCGCAGGAAAGACGTAATCGGGCAAGCCGAGAAGCTCGCGCTGTGCCTCGCAGTTTTCCATAATATCACCGATATAGCACGACCCGATGCCAAGACTCCACGCCGCACACACCGCATTCTGAGCGGCGATGTTGGCGTCACTCACCGCCAGCAAGAGATCTCCCACGCCGGGGGCTCTTGTCTCGCAGCCGCAGGCAAGATACGCATCGTACCACTTTTTGCAATCGGCGCAAAAGATAAGCACCAGCTTCGCATCCGCGATGAAGGGCTGATCGTCGCACGTCTTGACCAGCTTTTGCTTGAGTGCCTCATCCGTCACGTCGATGATGGTGTAAAGCTGCTGATTGCCCGCCGTCGGGGCTTCGGTCGCCGCCGTCAGAATGGCGGTCTTATCCTCTGCCGAGATGGGGCGGTCGGTAAATGCGCGAACCGACTTGCGCTCGATCATCTGTTGAATCATATCGTTCATACGTTCTTCTCCTCGATAAAGCTCGCGAGAAGGCGCGACTCCTCGGTGCTTCGGGTGACCACGATGATGGTATCATCACCCGCGACCGTGCCCAGCATCATATCGTGATAGGCGTGATCCAGTACGACCGCCACCGCCGACGCCATTCCAGCCGCCGTCTTGATGACGACGTTGTTCATCGAATAGGCAACCGAAACGATCGAATCGCCGTAGGTCTTGTGATAGGAGGGAGCCTGCGTTGCCGAGGCGGTATTGCTCGGCTCCTTTCGAGGCAGGACGTAGCAATAATTGCCGCTTTCCGTGAGTACCTTGACCAGCTTGAGCGCGCGGATATCACGCGAAACGGTCGCCTGCGTGGCGTTGTAACCCTCCTCGCGAAGACGGGCGATCAGCTCGTCCTGCGTGCTAACGGGATAGGTCGCGATCAATTCGAGAATCTTTTCCTGACGGTTCTGCTTCATATCGGGTACTATTTCCTTTCAGCCGTGTTCATTCACGGTTCATTTTGACGCGAAGCTTACGGTAAAAGCTGTATTTTTTCAGGCGAATGAGTGTCGTCTCCATCGATGAGCGCGTAATGCGGACAACGTTGCCGCGATACAGCTCGTAGTTGATGCGACCGTCCACGATGACGTTGAGCATCTTCTCACGCTGGCAGGTGTTCTTGATCTCAAGCACCGCGCTGTCGGGAAAGACGAGCGGACGTGCCGAGAGCGAATGCGAGCAAATGGGCGTCACGCACAGACAGTTGATACGCGGGTCAGCAATGGCACCTCCCGCCGACATCGAATAGGCCGTCGAGCCCGTTGGGGTTGCCACGATCAGACCGTCAGCGTGGTAGTTGGCGATCAGCTCACCGCCCTCGCTCATCTCCAGGTCGATGATGCGCGATGCGGCGCCGCGGATGACCGCCTCGTTGAGCGCAAAGGACGCAATGCGCGTCTTTTCCCCGTCCAAGATCTCAACACTGATCATCGAGCGCTTTTCCTCGGTATATTCCCCGTTGAAGAGTCCGTCAAGCATATCCAGCTCGTCCAGCTCCAGCTCGGCCATATAGCCGAGGTGACCGAGGTTGATGCCGAGGATGGGAATCTTACGCATCGCCGCACGGCGCGAGGCCTCGAGAATGGTGCCATCGCCACCGAGAATGATCAGCAGCTCCGCCTGAGCGTACAGCTCATCCTGCGACACGAAGGTCAGCTCCAGCTTGCCCTTGGCAAAGCGATGGCGCGCGATCTTCTCGCGGTTGAACGAGGCAGTCAGTACCTCACAGCCGTACTCCTTGAGCCTTTGGGTCACCGCAATGGCCGCACTGACCTTGTCAGCAATGTTAAAATTGGTAATGAGTGCGATTTTTTTCATTCGTATGCAGTCTCACTTTCCGCGATGCTTCGCGTGTTTTCTATGGTTTGACGGTCAAAATCAACCGTCGGTTTATTTTTTAAAAAGATTTGAGGGTAACTGTGCCAGCAGCGCTTGTGCATCGGTCTGCGCCTGCGCCGAATCGGACAGCACAAAATAGCCGAGGTATTCCACGTTGCCGTCGCCGCCTTCAATGGGAGAGCGGATCACAGCCTGCGGCGAAAGTCCGACGAGCGCCGCGCCCGTCAGCACACGCTCGATCGCCGTGCGCCGCCATTTGTCCTCACGTACAATACCGCCCTTGCCTAAGCCCTGACGCCCGACCTCAAATTGAGGCTTAATGAGCGTCACCACGCGTCCGTCCGCCTTCAGCAGCGACGGCAGCACTGGCAAAATGCACGTCTGCGAGATAAACGACACGTCCATCACCGCAACGTCTGCCCCGCCGTTTGCGGTAAAATTCTCATCCAGCATCGCCGCGTCCAGATAACGCGCGTTGCATTTTTCAATATTGACCACGCGGCTGTCCTCTCGCAACGATGCCGCGAGCTGCCCCGAGCCCGAGTCGATCGCGTAGACACGCGCCGCCCCGCGCCGCAAAAGGCAATCGGTAAAGCCGCCCGTCGAGGCGCCGATATCCAGCGCCCACCCGTCCGTAACATCAAGACCGAAGGCATCGAGTGCCGCCTCCAGCTTACAGCCGCCTCGCCCCACATAGGGGATATCCTGACCGACCTCTAACGTATGCTCTGCGGACTCGTCCACATCCTCGCTCGGTCGGCGGACGGTCTTGCCGTCCAAGGCTACCAGCCCCGCCGCAATGAGATTCTGCGCGCGCGTGCGGCTGTCGGCATAGCCGTTTTGTGTCAGATATACGTCGATACGCACCTCGCGCCTCCTCTCTGTGCAATTGCACCGTTTTTTCAACGGATGGTTGATAGATATCAACCTGACGGATCAGTATGCCCGCGCAGCAAGATAACGCGCCAGCGCACGCAGCACGCCGTCCGCATCGAAGGGACGTACGGCCTCGCACGCCTCATCGGTCAGC
>JAGBTR010000309.1 GCA_017631215.1 Clostridia bacterium
ATGGTCGCCTGCCTGCCGCTGTACAAGCGGGTGCAGGAGCGGCTGGACGGCATCACGTCCGCCACGCGCCAGAATCTGACAGGCGTTCGCGTGCTGCGTGCCTTCCGCAAGGAGGACGCTGAGATCGCCTCGTTTGAGGAGCGCAACGCCGCGCTGACCGCACAGCAAAACCGCGTCGGTCGCCTCTCAGCCCTGCTCAATCCCCTCTCCTACGCGATGGTCAACCTCGCCATCGTCGTGCTGATCTATATCGGCGCGCTGCAGGTGGACGGCGGTGTCATCACGCAGGGTGAGGTCATCGCGCTCTATAACTATATGTCGCAAATTCTCGTCGAGCTGATCAAGCTGGCAAGTCTCATCATCACGCTGACCAAGGCGATCGCCTGCGCCAAGCGACTGGGCGCGCTCCTTGAGGTCCAGCCCTCGATGGATGCGCCCGCAGACGGCGTGACCGAGCCGCTGGCAGATGCCGATGCCGTCTGCTTTGACAACGTTAGCCTGACCTACGACGGCGCGGCCGAGGCAGCGCTTGAGAACGTCTCGTTCACCGCCCGACGCGGCGACGTGATCGGTGTCATCGGCGGTACGGGCTCGGGCAAATCGACGCTCGTCAACCTCATCCCCCGCTTCTACGATGCGACCGAGGGCGAGGTGCGTATCGGCGGTGTATCCGTCAAGGATTGGTCGCCCTCCGCACTGCGCGATCGCATTGCCATCGTACCGCAAAAGGCGGTGCTGTTCCACGGAACCATTCGCGAAAATCTCCTTTGGGGCAAGTCGGATGCGACCGACGAGGAGATGATGACCGCTCTTCGCGCGGCACAAGCCGAGGACGTGGTACTCTCCAAGGAGGGACAGCTCGACGCCCCTGTTGAGCAAGGCGGACGCAATTTTTCGGGCGGTCAGCGCCAGAGGCTGACCATCGCCCGCGCGCTCATCCGCAAGCCCGATATTCTCATCCTCGACGACAGCTCCTCCGCGCTGGACTACGCCACCGACGCCGCACTTCGCCGCGCACTGCGCGAGCTTGAGGGTGCGCCGACCGTCTTTATCGTAGCCCAACGCGCGACCGCTCTGCGCCACGCCGACACCATTCTTGTGTTGGACGACGGTGCTTTGGTCGGTATGGGCACGCACGACGAGCTTCTGACAAGCTGTGACACCTACCGCGAAATTGTCGAGTCGCAGTACAGAAAGGAGAGTGTGTGATATGGCAAAGCAAGCAAAAATGTCTGCCCGTGACACGCGCAAAACGCTGAGTGCCGTGCTCCGCTATCTGCGCGCTTATCGACTCCACATCGCGCTCTCGGGAATTCTCGCCGCACTGTCCGTCGCGCTGACGCTGTATATCCCCATCGTCATCGGTGACGCGATCGATCTCATCGTCAAGGCAGGCGAGGTCGACTTCGAGGGCATCCTTCCCCTACTCATCCGCATAGCCGCCTGCTCGGTGCTGATCGCCCTCTTCCAATGGCTGATGAGCACACTCAACAACAAGATCACCTTCGAGGTTGTCCGCGACACACGAAGTGCCGCCTTCCGCCGTCTGCAAAAGCTCCCCCTCTCTTACCTTGACAGCAAGCCGACGGGCGAGATCGTCAGCCGTGTCATTGCCGACGTAGATCAGTTCTCCGAGGGACTTCTGCTCGGCTTCACCCAGCTCTTTACGGGTGTACTGACCATTCTCGGCACGCTCATCTTTATGCTGACGCTCCATCCGCTCATCACGCTGGTGGTCGTCGTGCTGACCCCCCTTTCGCTGTTTGTGGCTCGCTACATCGCCACGCACACGCACGATATGTTCGTCAAGCAATCCGAGACGCGCGGCCGCCAGACGGCACTGATCGACGAAATGATCGGTCAAGCCAAAACCGTCAAGGCCTTCTCGCACGAGGACGAGGCACTTGCCGCATTTGATGAGATCAACGAAAAGCTCAAGCGCCATTCGCTCAAGGCCATCTTCTATTCCTCGCTGGTCAATCCCTGCACCCGCTTCATCAACTCGATGGTCTATGCAGGCGTTGCGCTGACGGGCGCCTTCACGGTGCTCGGCGGCGGCACCTTCACGGTCGGTATGCTGTCCTGCTTCCTCAGCTACGCCAACCAATACACCAAGCCCTTCAACGAGATCTCGGGCGTAGTGACCGAGCTGCAGAACGCGCTCGCCTGCGCCGCCCGTATCTTTGATCTGATCGATCGCCCCACCGAGGTGCCCGATGCCGAGGACGCGGCTGTGCTGAAGGACGCATCCGGCAGCATCGAGATCAACGGTGTCTCGTTTGCCTATGACCCCGCCCGCCCGCTCATCCGCGATCTTGATCTCAAGGTCGCCCCGGGACAGCGCGTAGCCATCGTAGGTCCGACGGGCTGCGGCAAGACGACGATGATCAACCTGCTGATGCGCTTCTACGACGTGGATGCGGGCAGCATCTCGGTCGACGGCATCGGCCTGCGCGATATGACACGCGCCTCTCTGCGCGAAAATTACGGTATGGTGCTTCAGGACACCTGGCTGTGCGCGGGTACCATCCGCGACAACATCACGATGGGCAAGCCCGACGCGACCGATGAGGAGGTCGAGGCCGCCGCACGCGCCGCTCACGCACACAGCTTCATCCGCCGTCTGCCCGACGGCTACAACACCGTCATCGGTGAGGATGGCGGCAATCTCTCGCAGGGTCAGAAGCAGCTGTTGTGCATCACCCGCATTATGCTCTGCCTGCCGCCGATGCTCATTCTCGACGAGGCGACCTCGTCCATCGACACACGCACCGAGCAAAAGATCCAAAGCGCCTTTGCACGTATGATGACGGGACGCACCAGCTTCATCGTCGCCCACCGCCTCTCGACCATCCGCGATGCGGATAACATTCTCGTGATGAAGGACGGCAACGTCATCGAGCAAGGCAAGCACGACGAGCTGCTCGCACGCGGCGGCTTTTACGCCGATCTTTACAACAGCCAATTCGAGACCGTATAAACAAAAAGGCACGCTCCCAGCAAAGGGATGCGTGCTTTTTTGATTGCTTCATTCGACGGCGGAATCCTCGCCGCAATAGCGCTTATAATAGGACGCGTAAAAATCATCCTCGACCTCCAGCATCTCCCCGACGGGCGGATGAACGATGGAGGTATAGCTTCCACCCGAAAAGATCAGATGGTCGACCAGCGTGATGTTGGTCGAGGACAGCAGATACTGCACACGGTCGGTCGTGTCAAGATCGGCTTCGGATGGGCGCGCCTCGCCGTTGGGGTGATTGTGGGCAAGCAACACCGCCGAGGCGTTATGCAGTATGGCCTCCTTCATCAGACGGTGCGGATCGATCGACACGTGATTGACCTCACCGCGCGCCAGCTCTACGGTATCTATCAGGTGCATACCGTTATCAAACATCATCAAATAGACACACTCCTGCGACATTCCGACGAACATACGATGCAGATAGTCGGCAATATCCTGCAGGCTGGTATACTTCTTCTTTGACTTGATCGTACCGCGCGCAATGCGGCGGAGTATGGCACCGCACACCGACAGAAACAGCGCCGAATTCTCACCGATCCCGTCTATTTGCGCCAGATGCTCGGGGCGGGCGTTGACGATACCCTCGATCGAACCGAAGCGATCGAGAAGCGCGTGCGCGACACCGTTGGTATTGCTTCGCGGAATGATGTAGAACAGCAGCATCTCGACCAGCTCGTGGTCGGGCATCGAGTCGCCGCTGTCCGCCTTGAATTTTACTCGCATTCTTTCGCGGTGTCCCGCGTGCGCGTTTTTATTTTTCTCAGCCATTGCTGTCTCCCTTGCTGACCAACGCGCGACAAACCGTTCTCGCCGCTTGCTCGTTTACCGTACATTTTGCCGCAATGGCGGGCACACGGCGGATCATACCCGCCAAAAGCCGTGCGCTTTGCGACATCGTCGAACGTGCGGCAGGAAATACGACCTGCCCGATCACGCCCTCCAGATATTCTCTTTCCGAGAGCGCGCGCACCGCATCGTGCTCGCCTCTCTCCAGAAGGCAGATCGCCGAGAGCGGAACGACGGCATTCTCTCCCCAGCCCTCCTTACCGCACCACGGCGTACCGTAAGCGTAGAAGCGACCGTCCTTGCCGAGCCGCACGATGGGCTTGTCGCCGTTGATGACGCGCACGTCCTTGCCAAAGGTGTCCATCCACAGCTTGGCGTGCGTCGATTTGCCGACGCCGCGCGGTGCCACGATGGCATAGCCGCGACCGCGGTATTCCAGCAGAGCGGCGTGGAGCACGAAGGCATCAAAGGGCAAAAGACTCAGCGCCAATTTCTCGTGCAGGCAGATGCACTCCGCCTGCTCCTCGTCAAGACCGATGGGAAGCGAGCGACGCTTTTTTTCGATGTCAGCCGTCGTGACGAACAGCGCAAGATCACTGCGGACGTCATCCGTCATATACGGACGGCAGATGCGCTCGGTCAGCGCATACCGTGCGCGAACAGACACGAAGATGCCCGCCACGCATATTTTGAAGCAATACATCGGCTCCCCTCCTCTCGACATAGTAATACAGATATTATATTACCACATTTTTATCTGTTTTGCAAGCCTTTTTCCTTGATTTTTTCATCGGCAAAAAAAGTTCCGCCGAAAGTTGGGAAATTTTATTGACGCGACCGTTTTTTTATGGTAGAATAACAAACAACGGAGACATCTCCAAATATGATTGCCGCGCGGCGGTATCATCCCTTGAAAGGAGCAGACTACAATGAAAAAAACGCTGCATATCATCCCCCACTCGCACTGGGACAGAGAATGGTATCTTCCCTTTGAGAAGCACCGCGTCCGCCTGATCGATCTGTTTGACAACCTCATTCAGGTGATGGAGGAAAACGAGGATTACACCTATTATCATCTGGATGGTCAGTACATCGTCATCGACGACTATCTTGAGGTTCGTCCCCAGATGCGCGACAGACTGATGAAGCTCATCCACGACGGTCGCATCCACGTCGGTCCCTGGTACATCCTTCAGGACGAGTACCTGACGAGCGGCGAGGCCAACGTCCGTAATATGCTGTACGGCATCCGTCTGTGCCGCGAGATCGGCGCAGATCCCGTTGAGACGGGCTATTTCCCCGATGCCTTCGGTAACATCTCGCAGGCTCCCCAGATCATCCGCGGCTTCGGCTTTGACAACGCGGTGTTCGGTCGTGGCATC
>JAGBTR010000310.1 GCA_017631215.1 Clostridia bacterium
CCCACCGCACAGCAAATCACGGTGGGGATGCTTGGGATCAATCCTGCTCGACGGTCAAGTCGAGGCTGTCGCTGTTGAGAAAGGCGTGAGCCGAAAGCCCCGAATCGGTCGGGATCAGGCGGGAGGCACCGCAAGCTGAGCAGCTGACCAGCACGCCGTCGTCGCGGATATCGACGTCATAGGTGTGCCCCTCGTCGCGCGAGGTGCAGTGGCATTTGATCTTGCCCTCCTCGTCCAGGTCGCGAATGACGAACATCACAATATCCAGCACCTGCGGATCGGTCGGGAATCGCTCGTCCTCGGGACGACCGCTCGCCTCGCTCAACTCACGGAAGTCGGAAAAGCCGTTTTGCTCCAGCAGATCGAGCAGCTCCAGCTCGGCGCGCGACATCTCGGCCTTGACGTGGTTTTCCTCTCCCACACAGCACAGATCGATGTCGGTGTACGGGCAAGGCATACAAAACAGCTCCTTGCCAAACAGCAGCGACTTATTCAGCGTAAACTGGTGCGGTGCCGGACAAAGCATACAAGGCACCGTCAATCTCACGCGGCCGTCGCCGCTATTGACCAAAACCAGCTCGCTCTCGCCGCAGCTGCACTTGAGCTTGAGCATATCTGCCGTCAGCGAAAACACGTTGAGTCCGCTAAAGACCGCCGCACCGCATTTGGGACAGCGGTAAGCAAGCGTCGTGTTGTTGGTATCCAAAACCATATCGTCGTTCCTTTCTGTCGCACGGACGGGGCTCGCCCCCGCGCTTATAGTCAACGGTGTCTATTTCTCATCCTATGCCGCTCGGGAGTATTTTGTCCGTCGGCGGACACCGTTATTCGCAGAAAAGGGGTCGCCGCACTCTCGGCGTGCGAGCGACCCCTGTCCTTTGAGGCAACTTACATATTGACCTTTGCGACGACAGCGTCGTTGATGGTAACAACGTGCGTCTTGGACGCCTCATCGTACCACTCGGTCACCTGCTCGGAGACCATCGCATCGCGGCAAGCGATATACCACTCGGCAGGACCGATCTCATCAACGTAAACGATGACGTAGAACTCCTTGTCCTCGTAGGTGTAGGTGATCTGCGTGTAGTCACCGGCCTTGCGGTCATCGGTGAACAGCCAAGCATCCAGCTCGTCAACGCCCGTGCTACCCAGAGCAGCCTCCTCAAGCGTCGTGCAAGCGGACTTCTTCTCATAGGACTCGCCCAGCTTGAGCAGGCCCTCCGAGGTGAGGTCGCCGTTGGTCTCAAACAGCGTCAGTGCAGCCTTGGCGTCAGCCTCGGTGTAGCTGCCCTCCTCCATCAGGAGGTAGGTGAAGTTACGCGTGGTAGCTTCCTTGCGAGCGGGCTCGGCAACGAGCATATAGACCGTGATGGCGTAGTCGCCGTCGGCATCCTTGGAATCGTCCACGACCTCAAAGGTCTCGCCGACCTTCGCGGCAGCGGCGCCGTCCTTACCGAAGATCCAAGCACCCAGATCGGTGTCGGTCGTGTAAGCGACGTCCTCGGTCAGGATGGACGCCAGAGCGGTCTCGGCGTCGGCAGCAGCCTTCTCCTCGATGCGACCCATAGCCTCCTCAGCCTTAGCCTCGTCGGTTTCAGCGGTCGACTCGCTCACATACTGATCGTAGTACTGATCGGTGTAGGTCTCCTTCGCAAGCGTTGCCACGTAGGACTTCAGATACTCGCGGAACTCCTCCTCGGTCTTGCAAGCCAGCAGCTTGTCAGCAGCGGCGCGGATGGCATCCTTGTCCGAAGCATAGAGCTCGTCTGCATTCTCTGCGTCGTCATTCTTATCGGCAACGAGCTTGTAGGAGATATAATCAGCGTAGAGATAATCGTTCTTGTTCTCATTGTAGAACGCCGTGACCGACTCCTCCGTCGAAGCGTCGAAGAAGCCATTCTGGACGGTCTCTGCGTACTTTGCCGACAGCTGGGTCAGCTCAAGTGCGCGGCGAATATCCTTCTCGCGGACACCCTTGCCGTAATTGTTGGCAAGATAGCTGTTGAAGGACACACCGTACAGCTCGGCATAAGCGCCGATCATCTCGATGTTCTGGTCGATGGCGGCGTAATCGTCGTCATCCAGCTTGACACCGGCCTCCTTAGCGGCCTGTGCGTAAACGAGCTGCTGCTCGACCTGGGTCTTTGCCATATCGGCAAAATACTCGAACCAAGTCTGACCCGACTCCTCGTCATAGACCTGATCCTTCAGGCTGACGTTGGGATCGATGCCCATATACTTGTACACGTCGATGCTCGACGAGGACGACATCATAGACGAGTAAATCTCGTACAGATAGTTCACGTAATTGGAGTACGAGGAGTAAACGTAATACGTCATCATCGCGCCGTTGACCTCATAGTCCTCCGACTCTGCAGCCGTCTGAGAGCGCATGATCACGCCACCGTTGGTCAGCGCGTTGCCGATCAGAACAACGACCACCATCACGAGGATCAGTGCGGCCAGCAGCGGTCCGACGATCGCAGACGCCCAGTTGCTCTTCTTTTTCTTCACGTACTTTTCGGGGTTGAGGGCCTTATCCTCTGCCCGCTCTTGTCTGTTTCTGTTTCCTTTTCCCATCTTCGGGTCCACCTTTTTCTTTTCTTATTTTTATGTAGAGTCAACGCACGTGCGTCAACTCAAAATCACCTATCATTATATCGTATTTGCGTGATATTATTTTGAACCATTTATGAACAAATTCGAAACTTTTCTTGTTTTTAGTCAAATTTGATCAAAAAAGCACGCTTTACACGTCCATAATGACGGGCAGGATCATCGGCTTGCGCTTGGTCTTGGCGTAGAGGAAGCGCGTCATATCGTCCTTGACCCGCTTTTTCAGCGCGGTGCGGTCAAAGTATTTGCCCGACGAACGGAGCGAATCGTTGATGGCATTCAGCGCGACGGCGCGCACCTCGTCCATCAGCGTCTCGGACTCGCGGACGTACACGAAGCCGCGCGAGACGATGTCGGGACCCGACAGCAGCTGCTTGTTATGCTCGTCCAGCGTAGCGACCACAACGATGAGGCCGTCCTGCGCCAGATGCAAGCGGTCACGCAGCACGATGTTGCCCACGTCGCCCACGCCGTAGCCGTCGACCAGCACGCGTCCCGAGGGGATATCCTCCTGCGTAAAGCGCGCGCCCTTGCGGTCGATCTCCAGCACGCGGCCGATGTCCGACACGAAAATGTTCTTGCTCTCCATACCCATATACAGTGCGATGTCGCGGTTGGCGGTCAGATGACGGTACTCGCCGTGAATGGGCATATAATACTTCGGCTTGGTCAGCGCCATCATCAGCTTGATCTCCTCCTGGCAGGCGTGACCCGACACGTGGACGGCGACCGCCGCCTCGTGCATCACCTTGATGCCCGTGCGCGTCAGCTCGTTGATGACACGACCGACCAGCTTTTCGTTGCCGGGAATGGCGCTGGCAGACAGCACGACCAGATCGTTCTGTCCCAGCGTGATCTGCGAATGGTCGGAATAGGCCATGCGGTAGAGTGCCGACATAGGCTCACCCTGCGAGCCCGTCGTGACGATGGTCAGCTCCTCGGGGCGATAGCGCTTGATATCGGCAACGTCGATCAGCACGCCGCTCGGCACGTTCATATAGCCCAGCTCGACCGCCGCACCGACGATGTTGGTCATACTGCGACCCGTCACGGCGACCTTGCGACCGTGGCGTGCGCTGGTGTCGATGATCTGCTGGACGCGGTGGACGTTGGACGAGAAGGTCGCGATGACCAATCTCTTATCCTTGTGCTTGCTGAAAATATACTCCAGCGACTCGCCGACCTTTCGCTCGGAGGGCGTGAAGCCCGGTCGCTCGGCGTTGGTCGACTCGCACATCAGCAGCAGCACGCCCTCGCGTCCCAGCTCGCCAAATCGGGTCAGATCCATCATCTCACCCTCGATGGGCGAGGTGTCGAGCTTGAAGTCGCCCGTGTGGATGACGTTACCCAGCGGCGTCTTGATGCACAGCGCGCAGGCGTCTGCGATGGAGTGGTTGACGCGAATAAATTCAACGCTCATACAGCCCGCGCCGATGACGTCGCCCGCCTTGACCTCGCACAGCTGCGGCGTATGCGCCAGCACGTGCTCCTCCAGCTTGTTCTTGATGATGCCCAGCGTCAATCTCGTGCCGTAGATGGGCGGGTTGATCGAGCGCAGTGCGTAGGGAATGGCTCCGATGTGATCCTCGTGACCGTGCGTCAGGAAAATACCGCGCACGCGGTCGCGATGCTCCTCGAGATAGGTGATGTCGGGGATGACCAGATCGATGCCGGGCATATCCTCATCGGGAAAGCCCATACCGCAATCGACCACGATGATGTCGTCACCGCACTCGATGGCGGTGATGTTTTTACCGACCTCGCTGAGTCCTCCCAGCGGAATGATGCGCAGCTTGGCATTGGGATCGGCCTTGACACGCACCTCACTTGTAGAGCGCGTCTTGCGCGTGCTTTGCGTATCGCGTGCGTGGGTCTGCTTTTCCCGACGGGGCGTGCTCTGGGGTGCCGCCGTCTTGGGCGACTCGGCCGACGGATTCTTTTGCATCTTACCCTTGCGCTGATGCTTGGGGGCGGTCGATTCGGTCGCGGCGCTCTTGGACGCCGTCTCGGCTTCTGCCGCGCTCTTGCCCTTGGTCTGCGGACGGCGTGCCGTATTCTGACGGCGACGACCGTGCGACGGGGATGCGGCTTGATCGGTCTTTTTCATTTCTTTCACCATAAAAATCGTTCTCCTTTCTATATTCTCGTATGTATCACTGTTACAGAGAGGCGCGCGACACCGTTTCGGGCGCGCAAAAAAGCAAGCCGGAGCACGGTCGAAAAAAAGACCGCACGCAGGCTCTTTCATCCTCTTTTCCTTCATGAAGCGCGGCGAGTGGGCCGCGGTGCCCATTGGCGTCAAACGATCACAACGCACGCGGGCGATCCGACGGAACGGTCAGCATCCTCCGTTCGGTCGGGACACGAACACAAAACAGTACCTATATTATACACCATATCGCCCGTTTTGTCAATACCCCTCACAGCAGCGCGGGCAGAGCGACCGCCAGCGCGAGAGCTGCCCCCAGCACAAGCCCCACAAAAAAGGCGGTCACGCGCCGCATCCGACGGCGGCGAGGCGTCCGCATACATTCGTCGAGAATGCGATTGGCCTCTGCCAGCATCGTCGGCTCGGCCTCGTCCGTCAGCCTCTGTCCGTCACGCAATACGAAATGCGCCTCCTCATAATACCGATTGCCCGCGGTCTTGACGACCACCATTTGCTTTTGCGTTCCCTTCACCATCATCACCTCCGCCACGTTTGCGCTGTCAGTATCGACCCTTTGTCAGCCTTTCAAACACAAGCGGCACAGAAAGCAGGAAAAGAAGATGCAAAAAACCATCAGCACAAGGGAAAGCGGCAGGGCGTAGCGCGTTTTTTTGACACCGACCGAGGAAAAATAGACGCTGATGACGTAGACGGCCGTGTCCGAGCTGCCCATCACCACCGTCGCGCAGGCGGCGGTAAAGCTATCCGCACCGACCTCGGTCAACAGCGAGGAATAGGTCGCCATCGCGGCGCTCCCCGAAAAGGGACGTGTCAGCAGCAGCGGTGTCAGCTCGCTCGGCACACCCACGCGCAAAAGGACGGGCGAGAGCCACGCCCCCACCGTCTCGACCGCCCCCGAGGCGCGCAGCATACCCACCGCCACGAG
This sequence comes from Clostridia bacterium, assembly GCA_017631215.1. Lineage (GTDB taxonomy): Bacteria > Bacillota > Clostridia > Oscillospirales > CAG-272 > SIG644. The sequence goes on from JAGBTR010000310.1 coordinate 5,712, forward strand.
GAGTGCCGTCAGCGTGGGGAGCAAACGCACCGCTGTCCGCACGCCCTCGG
>JAGBTR010000311.1 GCA_017631215.1 Clostridia bacterium
AAATGGGTGCACAATCCCAAATACGGGCGGCAGTTTGCGGTCGAGCGCTATGAGAGAGTGCTGCCCGCCGACGTCAACGCCATTTTGCGCTATCTCTCCTCGCGTGCCATCAAGGGCATCGGTCCCAAGATCGCGCAAAAGATCGTCGAGGAATTTGGCGAGGACACGTTTGACGTCATCGAAAATCACCCCGATTGGCTGGCACAGATCCCCGGCATCTCGCGCAAGCGGGCAGGGGAGATTTCGGACGATTTCAAGCAAAAGTCGGGCATCCGTTCAACGATGATGTTCTTCCGCGACTATTTCGGTGCGGCGCTGACGATGCGAATCTATAAGCAGTTCGGCTCGTCGGCCGTCGACCGCGCCAAAAAGAATCCCTATATTCTATGCGATGAGGTCGAGGGTATCGGCTTTGAAAAGGCGGACGCGATGGCAAGCTCGCTGGGAATGGCACAGGATTCTCCCGCAAGGCTGGAGAGCGGAATTTGCTATCTGCTCCACGCCAACGCGATGCAGAACGGACACGTCTGCCTGCCTGAGGATAAGCTGCTGCCCGCGGCAAGACAGCTGCTCGGCGGCAATGAGGATCAGCTGCGGCTGGCGCTTCAGGTGCTCATCAATGAGCGGCGCGTCGTCAAGGTGGTCTGGAACGGTATGACCTATCTCTACGAGCGCGCGGCGTATGACAGTGAGCACTATATTGCGACCAAGCTGAAGATGCTGGATAAGCTGTGCGTGGCGATCGACGCGCCCGACGTGCACAGCTTTATCGATAAAGAACAGCGTGCCACGGGTATGGCTTATGCCGCACTGCAAAAGCAAGCCATTTTCGACGCGCTGCAGAGCGGCGTGATGATTCTGACGGGCGGCCCCGGTACGGGTAAAACGACCGTTGTGCGCGCTCTGCTCGGTATTTTTGAAAGTATGGACTTCAAGGTCGCGCTGACCGCGCCGACGGGACGTGCGGCCAAGCGATTGTCTGAGTCGACCGCCCACGAGGCCAAGACCATCCACCGCCTGCTCGAGATGGCATACGAGGACGGTGAGAGCGGCGCGCATTTCCGCCGCGACGAGGAGAATCTGCTGGAGGAGCACGTCATTATCATCGATGAGGCCTCAATGGTGGGCAATGGACTGATGTGTAGTCTGCTCAAGGCCGTCAAGCCGGGCGCACGCGTCATCATCATCGGAGACGCCGACCAGCTGCCAAGCGTCGAATCGGGCAACGTTTTGCGCGATCTCATCGACAGCGGCGCGTTTTCCACCGTCTGCCTGACCGAGATCTTCCGTCAGGCACAGGAGAGCCTCATCATTACCAACGCGCACGCCATCAACCGCGGCGAGATGCCGCGTCTGGACGTCAAGAATAACGATTTCTTCTTTCTGCCACGCTCGAGCGAGCACGACATCGTGCTGACGGTGGCTGACCTATACAAGAACCGTCTGCCGCGCACGTACGGCGAGATGACGCGCGGCGGTATTCAGGTCATCAGCCCCTCGCGCAAGGGCGAGGGCGGCACGGAGAATCTCAACGTGCTGCTTCAGGCAACGCTGAACCCTGCCGACCGCAAAAAGCGGGAATATCGCTTCCGCGACAAGGTCTTTCGTGAGGGCGACCGCGTGATGCAGGTCAAAAACAATTACGATCTGAGCTGGGAAAAGTCGGACGGCTCGACGGGAATGGGCGTCTTCAACGGCGACATCGGTGAAATATTGGACATCGATCGCGATGAGGAATGTATGGAGATTCGCTTTGACGACCGCACCGTGCTGTATGACTTTTCCATCCTCGAGGAGCTGGAGCACGCCTATGCCATCACGGTGCACAAGAGCCAGGGCAGTGAATACCCCATCGTCATTCTGCCGCTCTACGACGCGCCTTATATGCTGCTCAACAGACATCTGTTCTACACGGCGGTCACGCGTGCGCAAAGGATGGTGATTTTGGTCGGTAAGGCTGACGTGGCACAAACGATGGTGCAAAACCACCGACAATCCATGCGCTATACGGGTCTTTCCCTGCAATTGAAGGGCTTGGTGTAAGATGGGCAAGAGGATGAATTGGCTCGGGGCGCTCTTGTTTCCACCCATCTGCCGCGCATGCGGTGTGCGAATGACGATTTTCGCACCTGTCCTGCCGCAGGTGCTGTGTCCCGATTGCGCGACCCAATGGCGCGCGTCTGCCGAGGAAATGTGTCGGACGTGCGGCGAGGTGATGCCAAAATGCCTTTGCGCGCCCGACGCCCTACGCGAGAGCGGATGTGAGCGGCTTGTCAAGCTGACACACTACCGTGCGGGGGCTCACGGCGTGCCCGAGCGGCTGGTCTTGCGCTGTAAGGACGTCAACGACCGTGCGCTGTTTTCACATCTGGCCGCCGAGCTGATGCTGCCCACCTTTCGCGCGTTGCAAGCGAGCGGCGTGGGGCTTGAGGACGTCATCGTGACCTATGCACCGAGACGCGCGAGCGTGGTGCGGACGGTTGGTCACGACCAGGCCAAGCAGCTCGCTTGCGCACTTGCACGGGGATTGGACGTGCCGCTTGTTCGTGCCTTGCGCCGTGTTCGCGACGGGGCACAGCAAAAGGAGCTGTCGGCGGACGAGCGCCGTCACCATGCCGCGGAGAGCTACGCGGTCCGTCTGTCGAACGCTTGGCAGGGCAAAACGGTCGTGCTCGTTGATGACATTTGCACAACGGGAGCATCGCTTGCCGCCTGCACGCGACTGCTGACGGAGAGCGGCGCGACGAGCGTGATCGCCGTCTGTGTGGCGGTAACGAAAGCATCATAACTGGAATGCCGTGCTTGCGGTGTTCCCGTTTTTGCTTTGTAAATGCTTGCTTGACAAGCTGATTTTTTTCTGGTATACTAAAAGCAAGGGAGCAAGGATGTTCTCAATGAATAAAGGGGGTAACACTTATGATGCGCATCCGTATGATTTCGATTTGCTTGATCTTGGTGCTTTCGCTGGTCTTGTGCGCCTGCCGCGCTGTGACACCGCCTGATGCATTGCCGGATGAGTCATCCGCTCCGCAGAATGAGGAACCTCGGGAAAATCAGGATAACGCACCTACGGGCGGGACGGTTGCAAGGGGCAACGCGGGCGTCGGTTGTGTCTTTTACCGTACACCCTTTGATGGGCTGCGCGGTGAGGCGGAGTATATCATTCTCGGTACCGTCACGGACGTGCAGCGGCAATCCTCTGCGGTGGACTACGTGACCGTTGCGGTTGAACAGACCTATCGCGCGTATGGCGAGCAGACGTTTGAAACGGTTCGCATTCATCAGATGGTGACCGAGGATTCGCTGGCCGATCACGTGGGCAAGACCTGCCTCTTGTTTTTGAAAAAGCATCCTGCCGACACAACGGATGTCTTTTACGGTGTTGACTCGATGAAGGGCATCATGCTCTACGATGAGCAAACGCACACGCTGTCTGTGTATGAGACGTCGTTCGTGTGTGATGCGTTGGGTGAATGGCTGATGGATAACGTGAGCGGCGGTGAGACCGTCCGCGTCATTGATATCCATGAGATGGAAAGGGAATAACGGAAAGGGCGAGCTGCTCCGTCGGGGGCAACTCGCTTTTTTATATTTTCGCCTTTTTTGCTATTGATTTTTTGCTGCTTATATTGTATAATATACTATGTATGATTATATATAATGGCAAAATATATCAATTTGTCCGAGGAGGAATGAACGATGCAGATGCCGAAGTGGCTGGCGCGCCTGATATCTCCGATCCGCCAATGGGTCGGCAAGCTGAATTTGCGCCGTAATATCGGGATCGATCTCGGCACGGTCAACGTGCTGGTTTACGTGGAGGGAAAGGGCGTTGTGCTGCGCGAGCCGAGTGTGGTCGCGGTGGATACGACGACGGACCAGATCGTTGCGGTCGGCAGCGGCGCGCAGGCGCTGATCGGTCGCGCACCCGCCAATATTGAGACCATTCGCCCCTTGCGTGAGGGCGTTATCAGCCAGTATGACGTGACGCTTAAAATGCTGCAATACTGCATCCGTACCGCTTGCGGCAATATGATCCTGCCGCCGCGCGTGATGGTGTGCGTTCCCTCCGGTGTGACCGAGGTCGAGGAGCGCGCCGTGGTCGATGCCGCCCGTGAGGCGGGTGCGGGTAAGGTCTATCTGATGGAGGAGCCCGTGGCGGCGGCACTCGGCGCAGGGCTGGACATCTCTGCTCCCGTCGGTCGTATGATCGTGGATATCGGCGGCGGCACGACGGATATCGCCGTCATCTCGATGGGGGGCGTGGTCGTCTCCGAATCCGTCCGCATTGCGGGCGATAAGCTGGACGAGGCGGTGATGCGCTACGTCCGTCGGCAGTATGGTGTGCTGGTCGGTATCCAAACCGCGGAGCTGATCAAGCAGCGCATCGGTGCACTGTATTCGCACAAGCAGGTGCGAAGCGTCGAGGTGCGCGGTCGAAGTGCCCAGACGGGACTTCCGCAGGTCATCACGCTGTCCTCCAAGGAAATGCTGGAGGCAATGACCGAGCCCGTCAGTGCCATTCTGGACGCGGTGTGCTCCGTCATCGAGCGCACGCCTCCCGAGCTGCTGGGCGACATTCTCAAGCACGGCATCGTGATGACGGGCGGCGGCAGTATGATCCGCGGCTTCGATCAGCTCATCCAAAAGGTCACGGGTGTCCCCGTCCGTGTGGCGGACGATCCCATCACCTGTGTCTCGCGCGGCACGGGCATCGCCCTCCGTGGCTATAAAAAGCTGCCCGAGGGAAGCATCAATCTGGCGCGCGCACGCCGAGATCGCCTTTGAGCCAACACCAAGTGAAAGGAAAAAGATATGAACGACTACGTCATCCACGGCTTTGAGCCGAAGCAGGTATTTGAATTTTTCGAGCAGATCAGCGCCATCCCCCGCGGCTCGGGCAACGAGCAAGGGATTGCCGACTATCTGGAACGCTTTGCACGTGAGCGCGGACTTGATTACGTCCGAGATGCTAACAATAATCTGCTCATCAAAAAACACGCGACCCAGGGCAGAGAGAACGAGGCTCCGCTCTTGTTTCAGGGACATACCGATATGGTGTGTGAGAAAAACGGTGACGTGGCGCACGATTTCGAGCACGACGGCATTCGCCTGATCCAACACGGCAACGAGTTGACCGCCGACGGCACCACGCTGGGCGCGGACAACGGCATCGCCGTGGCGATGATGATGGCAATGCTGGACGGCGTGATGCCGAGCCATCCCGCCATCGAGTGTCTGTTCACCACCGAGGAGGAGACGGGAATGGGCGGCGCGATCGCCTTTGACTATTCGCTCCTGACCGCGCGGCATATGGTCAACCTCGACAGCGAGGAGGAGCACGTTGTGACGGTCGGCTGTGCGGGCGGTATCCGCAGTGATCTGGATATCCCCATTGCCAAGGAGCCGATCGGTGCGCGTGAGCTTTGCCGCGTGCGGCTGACGGGACTTGGCGGCGGTCACAGCGGCGCCGATATCCATACGGGTAGACAGAGCGCCAATCTGCTGCTCGGTCGTCTGCTTGCCTCGCTTGCTCCCGACGTTCGTCTTGTGAGCGTCGAGGGCGGCTCCAAGGATAATGCCATCACGCGTGAGGCCGAGGCCGTGATCGCGGTGCCGAGTGTGGCAATGGCGAGTATGCGCCTTTTGATGCTGGGCGACGAGATCGCAGGCGAGCTGGTCAAGGCCGACGAGGGCTGTCACATTGCCTGCGAGCGTCTGACCGAGGACGAGGCGGCATCGGTGGATGCCGTGATGGATGAGACGACCACCTCGCGCGTGCTGGGTGTGTTGTCCAATGCGCCCTGCGGTGTACTGGCGATGAGCGCGGAGGTCGAGGGGCTGGTCGAATACTCGCGCAACCTCGGCATTCTTCGCACCACGGAAGCCAGCGTGCGTATGACCTTCACCTCGCGCGCCTCGCGTGAGAGCCGTTTGGACGGTACGGTCACCGCGCTCGATGCGCTGGCGCGTGCGGTCGGCGGCACGGTCGGCCACCACAGCCGCTATCCCGGTTGGGAGTACGCCCCCGTCTCGCCTCTGCGTGACGCTTACCGTGAGGCGTACCGCGCCGTCTGCGGCAAGGAGATGACCGTTGTGGCCATCCACGCCGGTCTTGAGTGCGGTTATATCAAAAAGCAGATCAACGATATGGACATCA
>JAGBTR010000312.1 GCA_017631215.1 Clostridia bacterium
AACCATGGTTATTCATCCTTTCCAAGTGTCCCGCAAAAATCCGTTATGGACAGATAGCGGGAAATGTGGTATAGTAATAAGCAGCCATCGGTGGCTTACAGATTAAATAGTATGCACTTTGTCGGCGTTTGTCAAGCACTTTTTTGAAAATTCAAAAAATTAGACAGATGCTTTTCGGATAGGAAGTGGAGATTTCATGAAAAAACAAACGGTGCTGATCGTCGGTCTGGGACTGATCGGCGGCTCGCTCGCTATGGCGCTGACGCGCTCCGGCAAGTACGAGGTGGTGGGCGCGTCCCGTCGCTTGGAAACGGTCGAAGAAGCGCTGGATGCGGGCGCAATTGCGCGACCGGCAGATCCCAACGGCTGGGGCGAAGCAGATATTGTGATGTTGTGCGTGTCGCCGTCGGCGACCGTGTCGCTGCTTAAAGAGCACATTGCCGAGCTGCGTCCGGGTACGATCGTGACCGACGTGTGCGGTGAGGACGGTACGACCAGCGCGTCCGCGAGCGGCAGGTCGGGCGTGTCACAGCGCACGTCCTTGAGCACGATGCAAAGCGGCGTGACGGGCGAGGCGGCGACCCAAGAGGCGTTCACCAGACCGCGGATCTCGACGTTCTCCAGGCGCAGCTCGGCCAGCAGCGTGCCCTTTTGCAGCGGCGGCGTGTCGGCGCGGTAGTTGAGGATGCGGTCGAGGTTTTCCAGCACGCAATCGCGGAAGACGATGTCGTGCGAGGGCTCGCTGTCGGGGAAATTTTCGCTGGCAAAATAGTCGACCAGCGCCAGCATATTGTGCCGACCCTCCTCGCGCGGCAGCTCCTTGCCCTTGCCGAGCACGACCGTCTTGCGGTGGGGATAGTAGCCGGGACCGTGAATGTGACAGCGCTCGAAGAGAATGCCCACGCCGCCCATACGCGTGGCGTTGCAGGACGAGTTGATCTCGCAGTCGCGCACGGTCAGGTCGCGGATGTTGATGCCCGCGATGCAATCGTCGCCCGTGATAAAGCGACAACGCTCGATGAGCGTGTCGGTACAGCAGTGCAGATGGATGCCGTCCGAGCCCGCAAGGCAGGTCACGTCGACCATATGCGTGTGGCGGCAGTTGTCGAGCTGGTGCATAAAGTTACCGCTGCTTGTGATGGTGTAACCGCGAAATTCGACGTTCTCGCAGTTGGTGAAAAAGACGCCGTGCGGGCCGCGATAGCCCTCCTCGCCGTCCGCGTCGTAGCAATGGCGACCGTCGATGGTGGCGTCGCCCTCACCGATGATGGCAAGGTTGCGCTCACCGTAGGCCGAGATCATCGCGCGGCGGTATTCGCGCCACGGACCGCCTGGGTGGGTCATTTCGTAATACTGCGAGATCAGCTCCATATCGGTGCGCAGCTCGACGCCGTCGGGGACGTCGTAGACCTCGTAATCGTTGCAATCCTCGCTGCCGATCAGTCGCGCGCCGTCGCGCAGGAGGAGCGTGGTGTTCGACCACATACGCAAGGAGGAGATATAAAACTCTCCTGCGGGAATGACGACGGTGCCGCCATTCTCGCGACACTCATCCAGCAGGCGCTGGATGGACTTGGTCTGATCGTCGGTGCAGTTCTCCCTGACACCATGCTCGGTGATGATGCAAATGCGGTCGTTCATACGGAATACCTCACTTTCTCGTTGCGGTACGCGCGGCGTACAGCCTCATTATAGCATATCCCCCGACCGCCGTCAAGGACGGATGCGTGAAAAAACTTGCCGGAATATCGCGCGAAAATATTGAAAAATATTGACAATCGGGGTAAATCGTGTATAATATATGATGTATCGGTATGACCATTACGAAAGAATACCAAGAAACAGGAGAAAAGCAATATGGCAGAATTTATGACCGAGCAAGACAGAAGAACACACTACTGCGCCGAGCTGCGCGAGTCGGACATCGGCAAGCAGGTTTGCGTGATGGGCTGGGTTCAGAGACAGAGAGACCTCGGTGCACTCATTTTTATTGACCTGCGCGATCGCACGGGTATCGTTCAGCTCGCCTTTGACAGCGAGAGCGATAAGGAGATCTTCGAGAAGGCGTTCCGTTGCCGCTCCGAGTTCGTCGTTGCCGCTCACGGCGTCGTCCGTGCGCGCGGCGAGGGTGCGACCAACCCCAACCTTCCCACGGGTATGATCGAGATCTTCGTGACCGAGTTCAAGGTGCTCTCCGCCGCCCAGACCCCTCCCTTCGAGGTTGGTGCGGGCAAGAAGGTCGGTGAGGACATCGCGCTTCGTCACCGTTACCTCGATCTGCGCCGTCCCGAGCTGCAGAAGAACATCAAGATGCGTCACGACATCGCTCGCGTGGCACGTGAGTATTATTATGAGAACGGCTTCCTCGAGATCGAGACGCCCATGCTCATCAAGCCCACGCCCGAGGGCGCGCGCGACTACGTCGTTCCCTCGCGTATCCACCACGGCTGTATGTACGCACTGCCCCAGTCGCCCCAGATCTACAAGCAGCTGCTGATGCTGTCGGGCTTTGACCGCTACATTCAGATCGCCCGTTGCTTCCGCGACGAGGACCTGCGTGCCGACCGTCAGCCCGAGTTTACCCAGATCGACCTTGAGATGTCCTTTGCCACGCAGGAGGACGTAATGTCGATGAACGAGGGCTTCATTAAGAGAGTCTTCCGCGAGGTGATGGGCATTGAGATCGAGACGCCGATGCAGAGAATGACCTTTGCCGAGGCGATGGACAATTACGGTAGCGACAAGCCCGATACGCGCTATGAGATGCGTATTCAGAACCTGTCCGAGACGGTCGCAAATTGCGGCTTCGGCGTATTCACCGACGCGGTTGCGAACGGCGGCAGTGTGCGCGCCATCGTTGCCAAGGACGGCGCTGCTACGTTGACCCGTAAGGAGATCGACAAGCTGACCGAGCACGCGCGCGGCATCGGTGCCAAGGGTCTGGCGTATATCCGCTGGGTCGACGAGGCGCCCGCCTGCTCGTTTGCCAAGTTTATGACCGAGGAAGAGCTTGGCGCCATCCTTACCAAGCTCGATATGAAGCAGGGCGACGTTGCCCTCATCGTGGCCGACAAGGACAAGGTCACGCTGCCCGTGCTGGGCGCACTGCGTACCATCGTGGCGCGCAAGCTGGATATGATCCCCGAGGGCAAGTTCAACTTCCTGTGGATCACCGAGTTCCCCTTCTTCGAGTGGAATGAGGACACGCAGCACTGGGATGCGATGCACCATCCCTTCACGATGCCGCTGGAGTCCTGCCTTGACAGCCTCGAGTCCGATCCCGGCTCGGTGCGCGCCAAGTGCTACGATATGGTGCTCAACGGCACCGAGCTGCTCTCGGGCTCCATCCGTATCACCGA
>JAGBTR010000313.1 GCA_017631215.1 Clostridia bacterium
GCTCGCTCTCCCATACAGACGCACCAAGATAAAAGAGTCGGGACTCACCGTCCTTGTTCTGATGCTGCCACGATAGGGCAAGCGTTGGATGCGTTGAGCGTGAGATCATATCAAAATACAGCCGCTCCAGCCTCAGGGTATCAAGGACGTGTGCGCCCTCATGCGGCAGATAATAGCGCACCTCCACTCTCCTTTGCTTGGCAAATGCCGCGATCGATCGCAACAGACCCTCGTCGTGGACAGCCTTGTCTGCGTCGGTATCGGGCATCGTCATTGGAAGCCATAGCGTACGCACCTTGATATCGCCCAGCAGCTGATAGACCGCGGTAATGTGGCGATTGTGATAGTGCGTCAGCACCAGCGCCTCGATCTCGGTCACCGATGGCGGCAGTTCCTCGCGTAGCAAGGTACGATAGGTCGAATAACTGCCATCGGTCATATCGCAGACCACGGCGGCACTTCCCTCGTGCAGCATCAACAGCTCGCTTTTACCGCTTGCCGTATAGGTCATATGCCAGCGACCGAGCGACGTTAATGCGGAGATGCCAAGGCAGATACCAAATGCGCCACACCAAGCCGCAGCAACATAGAGAAATCGGTGCGGTCGATTCCAACGGAACAGCAGAAAAGCAAGCAAAGCAACGAGCAGAATTGCGATCAGTATCGGCGCAAAGCCGTAACGAAGCGATACGAGCGCACCGCGTACGTCGGACAGTGCGGCCGCGATATTCAGCATAGTCTCTGCCAACCATCGAAGCACACTCACAAGCAGATCGGTGAGCGGCGAGAGCATTGGCAGCCACTTCACGAGGTACAACAGCGGCAAGGTGAAAAAGCCGATCGTCAGCAACAGCGTAGTCACGGGTCCCAAGATAAGATTCGATACGGGAGACAGGATCGACACCTCGCCAAACAGCAGCGCCATCGGTATCGCAAGCACAACAAGCACGATACAAGAGCCGAGCAGCGGAGAGATCAGATATCTCCAGAGCGCGCCGAACGCGCGCGAACGCTTGCGTTCGTTGACGTGGCGAAGCAAGGCGGGAATGATCTCGATCACGCACAGCGTTGCAAGCACGGTCAGCCAAAGTCCCGCATCGTACAGCCACGCAGGGCGGATGCAAAGACAGACACCGAAGAACACGCTCAAGGGTGTCACGGCATCGTGCGGTGCACCGCGCAATCGGGAAAAATTGAGGCACAACAGCATCACGGTCGCGCGCAGTGTGGAAATACTGCATCCCGTGATGCTGAGAAACAGCACGGCAAGGAGTGACTCGGTCACCATTCGTACAAGATACGGGGTGCGCAGCTTTCGTAGGATAAGGTCGACGAGCAGCACGATCAGTGACAGATGCATTCCGCTCAGCGCTAACAGATGAGAAGCACCTGCGCGGCGGAAATCCAGGCTGGTCTGATCGGACAGCTCACTTTTGGTGCCGAGCAGTAAGGCAGAGGTCAATCTGCCCGCTTCCAGCTTGACAGCACGCGAGAGACGATAATAAAGCGTGCGCTGTATGCCACCGAGCCATTCACGCAGAACAAACCGTCCGCTCTCCAGCACGGTGACCTCGCTTCCCTCCTCGAGATAGGCGATTAGCGAATAACCGTCAGTACGAAGCGATCGGATAAACCACGACTCCTCCTCGGCCTGCTCGACAGCGAGCACGCGTCCGGTGACGAGCACGCGATCACCAACCGAAACGGTCTGTCCGTTGGTCATGGATAAGTAGATACGCCGCGTGCCAAGCCCCTCGATATCGGCGTTCACGCAGTAGCAATTGATATAACTGCTCTCAACCTCACAGCCAGTCACCGTGCCCTCCAATGTGCCGATCTGCTCCTCAAGCCCCTCGGCATATTTTCTGACCGGTAAAACAGCGGTCGTCTCGTGCAAGCAAGAAACGCCAAATCCAACCAGGATCGCCAACGAAAGAAAGGCGGCGTAAAGCAGACTGTAGCGCTTGGGTTTACGGTAGCTGGAGGTGATCAGCAGCACGGTGCCGACCAATGCCGCCACGCCGACGCCTGCATACAGCAGCCAAAACGGAGGCGACAGCGTCACGTACAGCGCGATGACACCGCAAATAAGCCAGAAAAAGCAGCATAGCGGTCTTGCCTTACCGATCTGCATAATTGCGCCTCCTTCCTTTCGGCATTTTCCTTATTATAACGACAAACCTCGCCCTTGTCAAGACGGATGCGACACTTATCGGTTGACAAAATTCAATGAAAAAGTGGTAGACAAGGCACGCAAAATGATGTATAATGGATATGATCGAAGCCCCTACATTCAGACAAGGAGATTTACGAATATGACCATCGGACAAAAGATCGCTCACATCCGCAAGGCACACGGGCTGACCCAAGAGGAATTTGGCGAGAAGCTGGGCGTTACCAGACAGACCGTTTCCAAATGGGAGCTGGACGTCATCTCACCCTCGGTAGAAAACATCGTGCAGATCTGCCGAATGTTCAACATCAGCACCGACTCTCTGCTCCACAGCACTGCCACGGTGCAGATCTATGAGCAAAAGGTGCCGAGTGCGGTCGTGCAGCCCAAGCAGGAGGAGCTCCGCTGGGCGCTCGTCTACGGCTCTTACAAGGATATGGAAGCACTTGCCGTCAATGAGCTTGAAGCGCATATATCCGAATACGTAAACTATTACATTGAGGTGCGCTCGGCGGATGAGGTCGACGAGAATTGGCTACGCCAGCGTCAGCCCATTCTGATCGGCACGCCCGAGAATAACCGCCTCGTTAAGGAGCTGACGGACAAGCAGACGATCGCCGCCGCAGATGGCGAGGAGGGCTATTCGCTTACCGTTGGTACGAGCCCTTGGAATACCGAGGTGCAGTACATCGCCGTTGCCGCCAACACCGACCGCGGCGTCTACTACGGTATGTCGGATCTGATCCAGCACTACCTTGCCTTTGAGGTGTTCTGCGGCTATTATGAGCGAGAGCCGCGCGAGTTTGAGCGTCCCTTCAACCAGAAGATGCCCGCCTACAGCCGCAAGAGCGCCCCTCAATTGAAGCGCCGCGGTATGTGGACGTGGGGACATTGCATCTATGACTACCGCCGCTATTTCGACCGCATGGCGAGATTGCGCCTCAACGAGATCGTGATATGGAACGAGTTCGCGCCCGTCAATGCTCGCGAGGTGGTCGAGTACGCCCACAGCCGCGGCATCCGTGTCATCTGGGGCTACTCTTGGGGCTGGGGCGATGCAGGTGCTTGGTCTGTCAACGCAGGCGACCGCGAGACGTGGAGCGCCTTTGCCGACAGCATCGTGAAGTTCTATGAGGACAATTACCTGAATACAGGTGCGGACGGCATCTACTTCCAATCCTTTACCGAGACGCTCTCGCGCACCATCGGTGATGCGGTGATCGCCGAGGCAGTCACTGCGCTGGTCAACTTCGTTGCAGAAAAGATGTACGCCAAGTATCCCGAGCTGCACATCCAGTTCGGTCTGCACGCGACCTCGGTCAAGAACGATCTGGAGCATCTTGAAAAGGTACATCCCAACATCGAGATCGTTTGGGAGAACTGCGGCGCCTTCCCCTACTCCTATCATCCCAAAGAAACGCACAATTTCCCCGAGACGATGGAATTCAATCGCCGTATCGCCACGCTTCGCGGTGAGGGCGAGCGATTCGGTGCCGTCTTCAAGGGCATGACCACGCTGCCGTGGTCCGAATTCGAGAGCTTCAAGGGGCCCTTCGTGCTGGGCGAGCGCGACAAGCATTTCATCGAGAAGCACAGCGCCTACAAGAGCCGCTTCTGGCGTCATCTGCAGACGGATTGGGTGCTCGGCGCGCGTTATCCGTATGAGCTGACGAAGATGCTGACCGAGCTCAAGGGCGGCGATCTCACGGTACAGATCCTTGCCGAGGACGGTATGTTCGAGGAGGACATCTACCTCCCCATCGCACTTATGGCAGAGATGCTGTGGAGCACGGAGGATGATGTGAACACCATCGTCGAGCGTGTGCTCAAGAGCCGCGACGTCTCGTTTGCTAATTTTGAATATTGAGGTAAATACGTATGGAGCTTGAACAGATCAGAAGCAGATTCGAGCAGGAGCTTAAAAAATCTTGTATTCCCTTTTGGCTGACCCACGGCGTCGACAGCGAGTACGGCGGTCTTATCAACTGCCTTGACCGCCAAGGAGCCGTCTATTCCACCGATAAAAGCGTTTGGATGCAGGGTCGCTGTGCGTGGATGTTCTCTTACATCTACAACCGTATCGAGAAAAATCCCGAATATCTGACAATGGCAAAGAGTTGTCTGGATTTTGCCAAGGCTCATTGCATTGACGAGGACGGGCGTATGTTCTTCACTGTCACGCGCGACGGTCGTCCACTCCGCAAGCGCCGCTATTGGTTCAGTGAGTCGTTCTATATGATCGCCAATGCTGAATACTATATGGCGACGGGTGAGGACGCGTATCTGACCGAAGCAAAGAAATACTACGATTTTGTCCTCGGCATCTACCGCGACCACGACACCGATCCCTACAAGATCACGCCCAAATCCTACGCCGAGACACGCGCGACCATCTCGCTGGCCGAGCCGATGATCCTCCTCAATATGACCTCGATCATGCGAGAGGCGGACAAGGACGGTGCCGCCCGCTACGATACCATCGTTGACGGGCTGATCGCCGACATCCGCCGCTTCCACAGCGACGAATACCATGCTACCTTTGAGTGCATCGGCGCGGACGGCGAGCTGATCCTCGATTCCGCTCCCAGTCGCGTCATCAATCCAGGACACGATATCGAGATGTCTTGGTTCTTGCTCGAGGAGGCCATCCGCCGCGATGACAAGGAGCTTTCCGCCTTTGCCGAGAAGATCTTCAACGAGGCGTTCGAGCGTGGTTGGGACGAGCAATACGGCGGCATCTTCTATTTCAAGGACGTGCTGGGCAAGCCCGTCGAGGCGTACGAGCACGATATGAAGCTGTGGTGGGTACACAACGAGACCATCATCGCCTCGCTGATGCTGTATCTGCACACGGGCAATGAGAAATATGCAGAGATTTTCAATCGCGTGGTCGATTACGCCTTCTCGCACTTCTCCGACCCCGAATACGGTGAGTGGTACGGATACCTGCGCCGCGACGGCAAGCCGACCGAGCCTCCCTGCAAGGGTCACACCTACAAGGGGCCGTTCCACGTGATGAGAATGCTGGCGAAGTGCTTGGATATGATGAAATGATCGTAGAAGACCACCCAGATGGGTTGAGTCAATTGAGCAAGTCGCACTCCGTGCGACAGGACTCGAACCTCGAACTCGCTCCGCGAGTTCACAAAGAAATGCGCAAAGCGAATTTCTTTCGCCGAGTTCCTCGTTCCAAGATATTCCACCAAACGAAAAGACCACCCCGATGGGGTGAGTCCATTGAGCAAGTCGCGCTTCGCGCGACCGGACTCGAACCTCGAACTCGCCTGCGGCGAGTTCACAAAGAATTCGGCTTGCCGAATTCTTTCATCAAGGTTCTCGTTCCAAGATATCGCACCAAACGAAAAGACCACCCCGATGGGGTGGTCTTTTCGTTTGGTGGGCCATCAAGGACTCAGAACCACGCGCTCACACGGTGAGCGCAAAAAGAAAATTCAGCGTTGCTGAATTTTCTTTCACCAAAGTCCTCATCCCCAATAACTACCAGATCCAAAGAGGCACTGCCAATCGGCAGTGCCTCTTTGGATCTGGTGGGCCATCAAGGACTCGAACCTTGGACCGACCGGTTATGAGCCGGTAGCTCTAACCAACTGAGCTAATGGCCCGCTTTTGCGGATGCCTTGCTATTATAGCAAAAGATCCGTCAAAAGTCAATACCTTAAGAAAAAATCGAGCAAACTTTTCTCAACATCCGTCCATTCAGCCCACATTCTCCACGACGCTACGCAAATGTGCGCTGAGAAAATGAAGGTACGCCTCCATCGCGCTCCCTACGCCATCCAAGGAGAGCTCAAAATAGGACTCAAGGGCGATCGCGACGCCGTATTGCTCCGCGAACGGGATCAGATCATTATACATCTTGACATTTCCAGTGCGCGAATGTCTCCGTATCGGCGAGCGAGCACACCGCAGCTGATCCCTATCAATTTTCGTTTCATAGCGACCTCCGATCTTTTTCCTCATTATACTCCCCCCGTTTTTGATAAGTCAATAAGCATCGCGATCGTTTTGTAAAATTCTCGCAAAAAATTCGCCTTTTCTCTTCCCTTATCCGTTTTTTTATGTTATACTATACTCAATGATAATCTCCGAAAGGAATACTGCTATGCAACTGACTAACCGACTGAAGAATCTGGACGCGCACAGCCGCGCCAACAAGTACGCCGACCGCATCTATTCCGAGTTACTCTATCTCTATCATCTCAACAGTCAGAAGGCGCTGGGCTGGGAAGACAAGCTCGACCGCGCGATGGCATATCTGGAGGAAAGCGTCAAGGAAAACGGCGCGATCATCCGCGAGGATTGTGAGAACGTCGAGATGGCACTCGCTGACCTCTCCGACAAGGCGAAGGAGTACGTCATTCACTGCGTCGGACACGCGCACATTGATATGAACTATCAGTGGGGCTATCAGGAGACGGTTTCGATCACCACCGAGACCTTCCGCACGATGCTCACGCTGATGACCGAATACCCCGACTTCACCTTCTCGCAGTCGCAGGCATCCGTCTACGAGATCGTCGAGAAATATGACCCCGCGATGCTTGCTGAGATCCGTCAGCGCGTACAGGAGGGGCGCTGGGAGCTGGCGGCGACGCAATGGGTCGAGACCGACAAGAATATGCCCAACGGTGAGTCGCTCTGCCGTCACATCTACTACACCAAAAAGTGCCTCGCCGACATCTTCGGCATCGATCCCGACACGCTTCGCATCGACTACGAGCCCGACACGTTCGGTCACAATGCCAGCGTCCCCGAGATCCTGCAGGACGGCGGCGTGGACTACTATTACCACTGCCGCGGCATTGACCCGCGCGGTCCGTATCGCTGGCAGTCGCCCTCGGGCAAGGAGGTCATCGCCTACAGCGAGCCCTCCTGGTACCAAAACGCCATCGACTACCGCGCCTTCTCCTATTATCCGCAAATGGCTGCCAAGTGGGGCGACGGCAATATGAAAGAATTCCTCAAGGTGTACGGTCTTGGCGACCACGGCGGCGGTCCCAGCAGAATCGACCTTGAAAAGCTGGTCGATATGATGGGCTGGCCCCTCTTCCCCACGCTCAAATTCAGCCGCTACGATGCGTATTTTGCTTATCTTGACAGCATCCGCGATACGCTGCCCGTTCACGTGGGCGAGCTCAACTTCGTTTTCGGCGGCTGCTACACCTCGCAATCGCGCCTCAAGATGGCCAACCGTCTGGCCGAGCTTCGTCTGTACGATGCCGAGATGCTGACCGCCCAGGCGGCCGCGCTGACGGGCAAGCGCCCCCAGATCTCGCTCGACAAGGCTTGGCAGAACACGATGTTCAATCAGTTCCACGACATTCTCCCCGGCTCTTGCGTCATCGAGACCAAGGAGGCGGCGCTGGGCTATTTCCAGGACACCATCGGCTACACCAACACCGTATCCGTTGAGGCGCTGCGTAACATCGCTGCCGAGATCGACACCTCGGCGCTTCCCTTCGACAATCGCGTTGAGGTCAAGGAGGGCGGCGGAATGGGCTTCCGTCTTGACCGTGAGCGCGGCTACACGCTGGCCATGGCCGAGCGCGGACACGGCAATGTGCGTATTCTCCATTTGTTCAACACGACGGCGTATGACCGTGACGATGCCATCACCGTTCAGCTTTGGGACTATCCCGACGATATCAACAATCTGACCGCCGCCACGGCCGACGGCACGCCCGTTCCGCTTCAGGTCATATCTGCCAATCAGGGCTACTACTGCAACAGCTTCTCGACCGTGATGCTTCGCGCCAAGGTGCCCGCGCTGGGATACCAGACGGTCATCATCAAGCAGCGTGACGAGGTCGATCCCAACCGCTTCAATCTGCCCGCAACGCCCGGCCGCCGTCACGACACGTTTGGTGACCAAAATATGCTGTTGGAAAACGAGTATATTCGCGCCGAGTTTGACGCCGAGACGGGCACCATCGTCTCGCTCATCGAC
>JAGBTR010000314.1 GCA_017631215.1 Clostridia bacterium
GATGCAGTTGGGCATCAGGTGCTTGGTAATGACCCAGCGGCCGCGTGCGCCCGAAGCCTTTGCCGACAGCACGTACTCCTGCTCGCGCAGCGAGAGGATCTGACCGCGGATCAGACGGGACATCGAGACCCAATAAAGCAGACCGAACACGATAAAGAGGCTGATAATATTACTACCGACCTTTTCAAGCACCGTTCCCTCAATGGCCTCACCCAGCGTCAGCTTAAGCACCGATGCCAGCAGAATGACCATCAGCATATCGGGAAGCGAGTAAATGATATCAACGATTCTCATGATGACGAGGTCAACGACACCGCCAAAGTAACCGGCGACCGATCCGACCAGCATACCGATGATCAGAACGATGATCGAAGCAAACAGACCGACGGCAAGCGAAACGCGCATACCGTAGACGACACGGATGAAATAATCACGGCCGTGTGCGTCGGTGCCGAAGATGTGGGGGAAGACGCTCTCGGTCTCACCGGTGTAGGAATCGAAGCAGACCAGATAATAACCCTCTGCGGTCTCGGCCATCATCACGTCACCCTCGACGCGGACGGCCTTCTTCACACCCTTGATCTCCCAAAGCCATTTGGTGATCTCGGGCGCGGACTGGAAGGTCTTGGCGTTTGCGGCGGCAATCGCCGTGTAGGTTGCTCCCTCGGGCAGCGAGAGAGACTTGAAGGATGCGGGGGTTGCCGCACCGTTGCGATACTGATCAAGGAGCGCCTGCGCCTGCGTCTTTGCCTGCTCGCGGGCCGCTACGTCAGCAGCCTCAGCGGCGGCATCGTCATATCTTGCCTGAAGCGGAGCCTCAATAAAGATCTGATGTGCCTTGGCGTTACCGAGCAGCGTGATGCGCTCGGAGGTACCGTAGGTAAAGGGGGCGAGGTTGTTGTAAGAGGAGTCCATCGAACCAAACTTACCCGCGCCGAGCATCTGATCGTAGCCATAGGGCCACAGCATCGGGATGACAATGCAGGCAATGGTCAGAAAGACGATGATGAAAAAGCTGACGACGGCCACGGGGTTCTTCTTCAGACGCTTAACGCCGTCCTTGAAGAAGGTAGACGAGGGGCGCATCTGCACCATATATTCCTTTTCCGCATCGGTTGCAGGCAGGAAAGCATCCACGTCAAGTTGCATACTAAAAGGCTTCTTATTCATAATGTTGCTTCCTCCTTACTCCAGTGTAATGCGGGGGTCAACGACCTTGTAGAGAATATCGCCGACAAGGTTCATCACAACGATCAGTGCGGCAAGCACGATGGTCGTACCCATAATCAGCGGATAGTCACGGTTGGTAATGCTGTTGACGAAGGCACGACCGATGCCGGGAACGGCAAAGATCTGCTCAACGACCAGCGAGCCCGTAACGATGTAAGCCAGCATCGGGCCAAAGTAGGTAATGACGGGGATGAGCGAGTTCTTCAGCGCGTGACCGAAAATGATCTTTGCGCCCGAAACGCCCTTGGCCTTCGCGGTACGGATGTAATCCTGACCCAGAACGTCCAGCATCGAGGAGCGGGTCAGACGGGTAATATAGGCGGTCGGGTACAGTGCCAGTGTCACGACGGGCAGAATCAAGCCCTGCGCCGTCTCGCCGTTTGCCGGCACGATCGCAAGCGCGACCGCAAATACCAATAGCAATATCGATCCCATAATAAAGGATGGCATCGAAACGAAGGCGGTCGTCAGGACCATAATGACACGGTCGATCAGCTTGTTGCGGCGAAGAGCGGCAACCGAGCCCAGCACCACACCGACGACCAGTGCCGAGAAGGCAGCGATCAGACCCAGCTTTGCCGAGGTCTTCATACCGTCCAGAATGACGTCGATGACCATACGGCCTCTCTGCTTGATGGAGGGACCGAAGTCGAATCGGGTGACGATATCCTTCAGATAGGTGGTATACTGCTCAAAGAGGGGCTTGTCCAAGCCGTATTTAGCCTCCAGAGCAGCCTGAGCCTCGGGCGAGATCGCCTTTTCACCCAGGAAGGGACCGCCGGGCACGGCACGCATAACAAAGAAGGTTACCGTGATAACGACCCATACCGTCAAGATAGCAAGAAGCAGACGCTTTGCTATATAAAGCATTGTTTTGGAACTCATACTGAATTTCATTCCTTTCTTCTCTTCGTCATTTGCGCTTTGGCTCAAGGCCGCATCGCATCTTATTCTGTGCCCCATCTCACCGCCAACGCAGGGTAAAACACCTGCCACCCCAAAGGGTAAGGCGGTTTTCGCTTACCGTATGCAGCAAGCCAATGGTCGCAGAGATAGCCTCTTAAAATTATATCACATTTTTATCAATCTGTCAAGAACAAATCCACTATATTTTGTTTATCTCACTTCGTTTCGGTGTACAAAATATCCAAAAAACAAAAAGAGTGACGCGAAAACGTCACTCTAACTGTTGGTAGATTCTTGCCGCACGCGCAGCAATTTCCTCCCGCTCGCGCTCAAGCGCACTGCGGACGCGGCGAAGTGCGGGCAGCCCCCACACCTCAAAAAGCCGCGGTCCCCACCACTCGCGCATACCCGTCGGTGCAAACACGCCGCGAAGGACGGACAGCGCAGCCCTGCGCGGTCGCATAAAGATGACCTTCATCGGATGCTTGATGATGGCAAACAGCCAGGGCGGATAGTGGGCGGTGATGCCCGTGAAGGTGATTCCCGGATGGGTGACGGCAAGGCTTGCCTCCTCCTCGCCCTCGAACAGCGACCACAGCGCATACATCAGATGCCGCTTGGCGTTGCCATAGACGAGCGAGGCACGCGACCGCCCCGAAAAGTCCATATCCTGCGCGTCGATTTTCGAATATCGGTGCGCGATGCTGCCCACTGCGACTACCCTGCCCCGCCGCGCGCGCAAAAGCGGCAGCAGCCGACGCGTCATATAGTAAGGCGAGACGAAATTGATCTGGAAGACGTTATCGTAGCCCGTATCGCACGTCTTGCGCGGAATGCTGTACGCGCCCGCGTTGTGGATAAGCACGTCGATGGGCATCGTTTCCAGCACCTCGCATGCCGACCGCACCGACGAGATGTCGGACAGATCCAGCGTCACTTGTGTGATCTGTACACCCGCATATTCTGTCTCCAACGCCGCCTTAAGTGCATCGGATTTTTGACGGTTGCGATCCAGTAGCACCAGCGACGCGCCCAGCGCAAGCAGATGGCGGCACAGCTCGCCGCCAAGTCCGCCCGTCGCGCCCGTGATGGCGACAAGACGACCGTCCAGCCGCTCGGTATATTTTTCTAACCAGCATCGCGTTCTCATGAGCGACTCTCCCACCAATTCATTGCGTCGTCCTGCTCCTCCTTGGCTGCCTGCGCCGCCTCGTCAAACACCGCATTCTCATCGGCGCGCTCCTGCAACAGCGCAAGCCCGCACACGCCACAGTATTCCTCGTGGTTCTTGGCGACAAAGCCGCAGCCCAAGCAAATCGGATGCGGCGGCAGGCGATCCTCGTTGAAGGGCACAGCGGCGCAGCGCGGCAGCGTGATGCGATCACCCTCCTGATAATACACACGCGCGTGTGCGGCACGGTCGGGGCGCAGGATGTTCATTTTTCGCACAGCTCCGCGCTCGTTCGTCCAAGCCAGCTCGACCGCATCTGCCTCCCACATATCCCAAGCGCGAAAGCTGCGGATGCGTCCGGGCGTCGCATTGGCGACGTTCAGCGACCGATCCCTTTTTCTCAGCACCGTCCCTCGCACCTCGCGCCGACGCATATAGCGCCACAACCGATGGCGGAGCAACGGCGAGACGACCACGGCGACGACGATCGTCCAAAAAGCAATAGGAAACGCCGTCGGGCTGAATTTACTTCCCTCTTGCGTGGCAATGACGTAAAGCAGCACCGCCGCAATCAGATAAAACAGCAGTATCTTGACGATCGCGCGGCACAGCGCACTTCTCTCGCGCCTCTCCAGCGCCGCTCGAATCTCGCTCGGAATAGTCATATCGCATCTCCTTTGCATATGAGTTTAACATCTTATATTGTCATTATATCACGCGGTCAATTGGTTGTCAATAGAAAAACGCAAAAAACACCGTTGGAGATATCCCCCAACGGTGCTTCTGATCATACCATCGCATCGTAGACCGCCTGCTCGAAGCGGCGCGCGGAGGGGTTGTTCGCTCCGCGCTCAATATTCTCCTTCAGGCATTGTGCATCAAGCATCCGCATATCTTGCTTGCTCCTCAATGCCGTTTTCTACATTCTACGCCGCGACGCGCATTCTGTCAAGATACAAAACCATTTGACAGATGCCCCGTTCGGTGCTATAATATGATGTAACAATGAAAAAAGGAGGACACGCATATGCAGACACACTTCAAGCGGGGCGACGCCGTCATCATCGCGCTCGTGCTTTGCGTGGCGCTCCTTCTTTTGCTTCTGCCGCTTGCTCGCTCGACGGACGGAAGCGCGGTGCTCGTCATCTCGCTGTCGGACGGTAGCGAGACGACCTACGCGCTCTCGGAAGACCGCGCGCTTACGCTGACGGGTAACTCTCACACGCTGACCGTCGTCATCGAGGACGGCGCGGCACGCGTGGTCAAGAGCACCTGCCCCGACGGCGTCTGCCGTATGGGCGCGATATCCAAACACGGCGAGATGCTCGTCTGCGCCCCCGCAGGCGTCGCGCTGACCGTCCGCTCGCAAGGAGGTGACGTGGATGCCATCCTCGGTTAAGTCCTACCCCGTCCGCCGCCTGACAACCGACGCGCTCCTTTTGTGCGTCGCGCTGATGCTGTCCTATTTGGAGGCGCTCCTCCCTATCGTCCCCTTGCCGGGCGTGCGCTTGGGGCTTGCGCAATCGGTCGTGACGGTCGCTTATTTTCGTCTCGGTCGCACCGATGCCGCCGTCATCTCGGCCGCTCGCGTGGCGCTGATGGCACTGCTTTTTGGTAGCGTGACCTCGCTCTACTTCTCCGCGTGCGGTGCGCTGCTCTCCTATCTCGGTCTGTACCTTGGCGACCGCCTGCTCCGCAAGCGCTGCAGCTATATCGGTCTTGGCGTGCTGTGCGCCGCACTCCACAACGTCGGGCAATGCGTGGCCGCCGCTACGCTGTTTGGTGGCGGGCTGTTGCTCACCTATCTCCCCGCCTTGCTCGTCGTCGCGTGCGCGATGGGAGCACTCGGCGGCGTCATCGTGTGCGCCCTCATCGGTCGCATCCCCGCACCCAAAGGAGGTACCGTATGATAAAGCGCCTATGCTGTTTATTGCTCTCTTTCCTTGTCTTGACCTTGACCGCCTGCGCGCCCACCGTATCCGAGCGCGTGCTTTGGCATATGGACACCGCCATCACAGTACGGCTGTACGGCGATGCCGATGCGACCGAGCCCGCCCTCTCTGCCGCTGACGACCTGCTCGACACGCTCGATGCACAGCTCTCGGCGACCGACGAGTCGAGTCCCATCGCCCGCTTCAACGCCTCGACCGACGGGCGCGACGTCGCCTTCCACAAGGACACGCTCGCCCTCATCGAGCAAGCACTCGACATCAGCCGCGCCACAAACGGCGCTTTCGATATCACCACCGCCCCCTTGAGTGCGCTGTGGCAGAGTAGCGAGGACACGGACACCCTGCCGACCGAGCAACAGCTCGCCGCCGCGCTCGCGCTTGTGGGCAGTGAGCATTTGTCGCTGACGGACGGCACGCTGACCAAAGATGCCCCCAACGTTCGCATCGACCTCGGTGGCATCGGCAAGGGCTATGCCTGCGACCGTCTGCTGGACGAGCTTCGCGCGACCGAAGGCATCACCGCCGCTCTCATCTCGATGGGCAGCAACGTCGCCGTGCTGGGTGAGAAGCCCGACGGCAAGCCGTGGAGGATCGCACTGCGCGACCCGAACGACGCGACCGCCGCGCTGGGCTATCTGCATCTGACCGAGGGACAGGTCTTGTCCGTCTCGGGCGACTATGAGCGCTATTTCACTATCGGCGGCAAGCATTACAGCCACATTCTCGACCCCGAAACGGGCTACCCACCCACAAACGGTCTTCGCAGCGTTGCCGTGCTGTGTGACAGCGGCGCGACCGCCGACGCCCTCTCCACCGCACTGCTTGTGATGGGAGAGGATGCCGCACGTGCGCTGTATGAGAACGGTGCGCTTGATTTCGAGGCGGTGTTCATCTACGACGGACGGGTGAGTTGCACGCCCGCGATTGCATTGAACCCTTGAAGGGCTTGAACCATCTCAAGCCCTTTTTGCTTTGAAATCGAACTTTTTTACATACTTATGTGGATTTTTTCCATTGACACGACCCAAAAAGCATATTATACTAATGCCAACACCACACCAAGGAGGAGTTTGCTATGAAAAAGATCAAGATCGGGGTACTGGGCGGCTACCGCGGCACCAGCATGATCAACTATTGCAAGCGTGCAGACAACGCCGAGGTCGTTGCCATTTGCGACAAGGCTCCGGAGGCGCTCGAGGCACAGCGGCAAAATGCCCAAGGCCTTGACATCACTTATTACGACAATTTCGAGGACTTCATCCACCACGACATGGACGCCGTGGTGCTTGCCAACTACGCCAACGAGCATGCGCCCTTCGCCATTCGTGCCATGAAGGAGGGCAAGCACGTCTTCTCCGAGGTGCTGCCCGTGCAGACCATGAAGGAGGCCGTCGAGCTGATCGAGACCATTGAGCAAACGGGCATGGTCTACGCCTACGGCGAAAACTACTGCTATATGCCCGCGACTTACGAAATGAAGAAGCTGTACGAGCAGAACAAGATCGGCGAGTTGGAATACGCCGAGTGCGAATACATCCACAACTGCGAGCCCATCTGGCACAGCATCACCTACGGTGAGCGCGACCACTGGCGCAACAATCTGTACTCCACCTTCTACTGCACCCACTCGCTCGGCCCCATCATTCACTCGACGGGACTTCGCCCCGTGTCGGTCACGGGCTTTGAGGGCACCAAGGTGCAGCGCGACCGCAACGGCGGCGCCAAGAGCGGCGCGTTCGGCATCGAGATGGTAACGCTCGAGAACGGCGCCATCGTCAAGAGCATTCACGGCGGTCTTTACCGCAACTCCATCTGGTATACCGCCTACGGCTCCAAGGGCAGAATGGAGTGCGCCCGCGAGGATGCCAACGCCGGACACGTCAGCCGGATCTACGTCAACGCCGATCCGGGTGAGGGTCACTACGGACACGGTACGCTGGAGACCTACGAGCCCAAGCACGGCATGGAGGACAGAGCCGAGGGCTTCGGTCACGGCGGCTCGGATTTCTATTCCATGTATCATTTTGTGGAAAGGCTGCGCGGCAACGAGAGCGCCGACACGATCGATATCTACGAGGCACTGGATATGTTCCTGCCCGGTATGTTTGCCTATCGCTCCATTCTTGACGGCGGCATTCCCAAGGCCATTCCCAATCTGCGCGACAAGGCCGAGCGCGAGAAATGGAGAAACGATACCGCCTGCACCGATCCCAAGGTAGCCGGCGACCAGCTCCTCCCCACCTGCTCGCTCGGCACGCCCGACATTCCCGAGGCGACCTACGAGCGCATGAAGGAAAAGTGGGATGCGGAATGTCAAAAGGAAGAAGGAAACTATCGCGCAATGGCCTTTAAGCAAGGAAGCAAAGCAAGTAAATAACAAAAAGCAAGGGCGCACCGCACGGTGCGCCCTTGTTTTCAAATTTTGATTTGTCGGGGAGGCACAATCCCGTAGGGCGGTGCCTTGGTGCCGCCGTTCCAAAAGCAACCTACCCTTCATTGCGGCGGGAGCAAGCCCCCGCCCTACGACACGAGGGTTGTGCGAACACATCGACAAACCCCAATTTATCGGCAGCGCACGAACCCGTAGGGGCGACCATCGGTCGTCCTTTTTTTTAACAAAATTCTTTTCACGGACGCGCAATGCGCGCCCCTACGTTGAATGATGCAAACTCCACGATAAACCCCAATTTACATATCCTTCACCCCAAATGCTCCTTCAACCACGTCTCGATGGCCTCGGCGGCCTCCTCCTCGTCCGCACCTTGAACGGTAACGGTGATACGGTCACCACCCTTGACGCCCAAACCCATAACGGCCAACAGCCGCTTGAGCGACGCACTCTTGTCGGTGCGATCAAGACGAATGGTCGCCTCACTTTCAAAGCCTTGTGCCGCCTTGACAAGCAACCCTGCGGGTCGAGCATGGATTCCCAACGGATCGCCCACCACAAATTCGATCGTTCTCATACGCTCACCTCGCTTTGCGACGCAGGCGAAGCAACGCCTGCCCCGCTCTGACATTACCGTCCGCCAGAACGGTCAATTCAAATTCATCCGAGTTGCTCACGATCATGGGCGTGGTCACGTCGTACCCCGCCGCACGGATGCCCGCCATATCGAAGCAAATGAGCTCGTCGCCACACTTGACCGTTTGCCCGCCTGCGACCTGCACTTCGAAGTGCTGACCTTTCAGCGCCACGGTATCAATACCGATATGCAACAGTAGCTCGGCGCCGCCCTCGGTCACAAGCGTGATGGCATGTCCCGTTTCAAACACCTGATCCACCCGTCCGTCGGTAGGCGAACATAAAACACCCTCGCTCGGCAAAACGGCAATACCGTCTCCCAAAACCTTTGTGGC
>JAGBTR010000315.1 GCA_017631215.1 Clostridia bacterium
CTTCTCCTCGATGCTTGCCTCACGGAACGCGTGTGCAGGCTGGCGCATGGCGATAAAGTCGGGCTTTTCGGTCAGTGCGATGCCGTTCTCCTTGACCAGCTCGGTCACGTACTCGGCAATGGCAGGGGCGGAGGAGAGACCTGGCGACTCGACGCCCGCGACGTTGATAAAGCCCGCCTTGGGAGCGTTGATGATGAAATCGCCCGTGCTGCCAACGGCGCGCAGACCGCAGAAGGAGGTGATGGATTGATTGAAGGGAACACCGTCCACGTTTTCAAGCGTCTGCTCGATGATGCTGGCAAAGCCTGCCGCTGTGGTGGAGGTGTCGGTCTTGTCCTCGATATCGACCGAGGTGGGACCCGTCAGAAGGTTGCCGTCGACGGTGGGCGAGACGAGAATACCCTTGCCCATCTTGCTCGGCGTGCGGAAGACGGTGTGCGAGACGAGCGAGCCGCACTGCTTGTCCAGCAGAATGTACTCGCCGCGACGGGGATGCACCGTGAAGCTGTCATCTCCGACCATGGCAGAGATTGTATCCGAATAAAGACCCGCCGCATTGATCACAAGGCGTGCCTCGACCGCCTGCTCGCCCGAGCGCACGGTGTAGCCCGCGTCGGTCGCCTCGATGGCGGTGACGGGGAAGGCAAGGCGCAGCTCGACGCCGTTGTCCATTGCGTTGCCGATGGCGGCGATGGCCAGCTCGTAGGGGCAGATAATGGCGCCCGTGGGGGCGTGGAGCGCACAGCGTACGTTTTTTGACAGATTAGGCTCGATGCGACGCGCCTCGTCGCCGTTGAGTACGGCAAGCTCGCGCACGCCGTTCTTGACGCCGCGCTCGTACAGCTCATTGACCGTCTGCTCGTCCTCCTCGGTAAAGCCGATGACGAGCGAGCCGTTGCGCTTGTACTTGACGCCCAGCTCGCGCGCGACCGTCTCCATCATTTCGGAGCCGCGCACGTTGAGCTTTGCCTTGAGCGAGCCGACCTTGGCGTCGAAGCCCGCGTGAACGATCGCGGAATTGGCGCGCGTCGCGCCCATCGCTACGTCGTTCTCCTTTTCGAGCAGAACGGTGCTCAAGCGGTAACGGGAAAGCTCGCGGGCGATCATACCGCCGACCACACCCGCGCCGATAATGGCAATATCGTACATACTGTGCCTTTCTGTCTGCTTGACTTTTTCCGCCCTGCCGCAGACGGAGCAGGGGGAGAGGAGGACGCGCTCAAATAGAAAAAGAGCGCACCAAAACAAAGGGTGTCCTCACCCCTTTGTCTTGATACGTCTCCAAATCTCTGTATCGCTTATTATTTTACCCATTTCTGCTTGATTTGTCAAGGGCTTTTCGATATTTTACCGCGCCGCGGACGGCTTTTTCGCCCGAAGGAGACGCATTGCCTTTTTGTATTTCTTTGTCCGCGCGATCGCCCACTCGTCGATGTCCTTTTCATCCATACGCGTCAGGTCGCTGTTGTGGCGCAGATCCGCCAGCTTGACCTGCCGTGCGACGGGATGGTGCGACAGCTGCTCCACGTAGTCCATATACGGCACCGCAGGGTCGTGCGTCAAAAGGCGCAGTACCTCCAGCACCTCCTCGGGAAAGCCCATCTCGCCCAGATCCTCGACGGTGTAGTCGGTGTCCTCGACCACGTCGTGCAAAAGCGCGCAAACGGTCGAGATCTCGTCCCTCATCTGCTCGGCAAGGTGGAAGGGATGAAATACGTAGGGAAGCCCCGTTTTGTCGGTCTGCTCGCGGTGCGCGTCAAAGCAAAGACGCAGCGCCTTTTTGGTCAGCGGTGTGTAGATCATATCACGCTCTCCTTTTCCTATCATACAATAATATTTTATCATAAAAATACATCTTGTCAAGAGGGGGTGACTGAACAGGGGATCAGCTTGGCAATACTGACCTTGCAGGAAGTAAGGGGGGATCGTATGTATATTTGGGAGATCCACAGTTATCGTGGACACATTTACCGCGCGCTCGGTGATACCTACGCTGAGGCGTGTCGCGCGTTGGGGCTCGACCCGCGTCAGCATTGGGGCGGCATCTGCGACCGCATTAAGCCGTGAAATAACGGAAAGAAAAAAGGACGCCGTCGGGTGTCCTTTTTGTGTGTAAGAATGACTTTTGAATCGGTCTATATTTCGAAACCATCCAATGGGAACTGTCCGCGCCTCATTCCTCGGCGCACTTGCGCTTGAGCACGGATAGCGCCTTTTTCAAAACAAAAGACCATCCCATCGGGATGGTCTTTTGTTTGGCGGAGATGGGGAGATTTGAACTCCCGCGCGGGGATAGCCCGCCTACACCCTTAGCAGGGGCGCCTCTTCGGCCTCTTGAGTACATCTCCGTACTCGCGTGAGTGGCCTTTGCAGAACTCACGCGTAATATTATAGCACTATGCAATCGGTTTGTCAAGTGCTTTTTTTAATTTCTTGATAATAATTTCGTCAAGGGTCAATTCAGTTGCTTTCGGTCGAGAACAGACCCATCTGTTCGCTTGCCGTTGGCTTCTGCGGATAGGGAATACCGAGGTGCTCATAAGCGAGTCGGGTCACGCAACGACCGCGCGGCGTGCGCGAGAGAAAGCCGATCTGCATCAGATACGGCTCGTAGACGTCCTCGAGTGTGATGGCTTCCTCGCCGACCGTTGCGGCAAGTGTTTCCAGACCCACGGGACCTCCGTCGTAGAACTTGATGATGGTCGACAGCATTCTGCGGTCGAGGTCGTCAAGTCCCAGCGCGTCGATCTCCAGACGCGAGAGTGCAAAATTGGCGATGGCCGAGTCGATCGTATCGGAACCCTTGACCTGGGCAAAATCGCGGACGCGCTTGAGTAGGCGGTTGGCGATACGGGGCGTGCCGCGCGAGCGGGATGCGATCTCGTACGCACCATCCTCGGTGATGACGATGCCCAGAATGCCCGCGCTGCGCTGAACGATGCAGGCGAGCTGCTCGGGCGTGTAAAGATCGAGCTTGAGAAGCACGCCAAAGCGGTCACGCAGAGGGGTGGTCAGCTGACCTGCACGCGTGGTCGCACCGATGAGCGTGAATTTGGGCAGGTCGATGCGGATAGAGCGTGCGGCAGGCCCCTTGCCGATGATGATGTCCAGTGCATAGTCCTCCATCGCGGGGTAGAGAATCTCCTCGACCGAGCGCGACAGACGGTGGATCTCATCGATGAACAGCACGTCGCCCTCGTTCAGATTGGTCAACAGCGCGGCAAGGTCGCCCGCCTTTTCGATGGCAGGACCCGAGGTCACGCGGATGTTGACGCCCATCTCGGCGGCAATGATGTTGGACAGTGTGGTCTTACCAAGACCGGGAGGGCCGTAGAGCAGCACGTGGTCGAGCGAGTCACCGCGCAGCTTGGCGGCGTCGATGTAGACCTTGAGGTTGTCCTTGGCCTTGTCCTGACCGATATAGTCGTCCAGCGTCCTGGGGCGCAGGCTGTTTTCTTCGTTTTCGTCACCGCGCTGATAGTCGGCACTCATCATGCGGTTTTCAAAGTCAAATTCGTCAGCGTTCACAATCGCTTACCGTCCTTTCAGCAGGTTATTTCATCAGCTTTTTGAGCGCGGTACGGATGATGTCCTCGACCTCCATGCCCGAGATATCGACACCGCCCAGTGCGGTCATTGCCTCGGAGCGGCTGTAGCCCAGTACCATCAGCGCGTCCTGTGCCTCGGATAGCTTACCCGTAGACGTGCCCTTCGTGGTGATCGCGACCGAAATGGATTGCTCGGCCTTGTCGGGCGGCGTTTCCTTGAGCAGCTTGTCCTGCAGCTCGAGAATGATACGCGCGGCCGTCTTGGGACCGATGCCGCTTGCCTTGGAGATGGTCTTTTTATCATCGGTGCAGACCGCGAGGGCAAATTTTTCGGGGGTCAGCAGAGAAAGGATCGAGATCGCGGCCTTGGGGCCGACACCCGACACGCCCAGCAGCATTTTGAAGGAGGACAGCTCCGCCTCACCCGCAAAGCCGTACAGCTCGATGCCGTCCTCGCGGACAGACAGATAGGTGTAGAGCTTGGCCTTGACGGGAGCGCCGTCGGTCGAGCGGGGAAGAGATTCAAAGGTGTTCTGGCTGATGGTCATTTTGTAGCCGACACCGCCCGCATCCACGACGGCTGTAGTGGGCGTCAGATGAGCGAGCGTGCCCGAAATATAGTAAAACATAGCGTGTTCCTTTCGTTTATGATTCGGAGCCTTGGGCGGGAACGCGGTGCTTGATCGCTTTTTCGAGCTTGATACGATCAAGCGTCATATCGCGACCGCACGTCTCGCATTTGACGCGCACCTCACTGCCAACGCGCAGTACGCAGAAGCGCGACCGACCGCACGGGTGCGGCTTCTTCAATTCCAGAATGTCGCCGACGGCGAGAGGGATGATGTTGGACATAGACGCGCTCCTTTCACTTTCAATATTTATATGATACCATATTTTTTTGCTCTTGTAAATGTCCAAACTGTAAATTCCTTTAAAAAATCGAAAAACAGGTCAGGGACGCGTTGTAGGTTGTGTTATAAAATATTTGTGTTGAATATTTTGACAAATGCTTGACAAAGTGCAGAAAATAAAGTATAATGTAATTATAATCGGGGAATATGGTTTTTTGTGACCGAAAAGGTGAAAAAGAAAGCCATCCCGAATGCAAAATGGAGGTTATTATGGACAAAAACACTACCGTCGGAAACGACAAGATCCGTTCGTTGTTCGACGCCGGTACCTTTGTCGAGTTGGGTGCGTACGTTCGCAGCTCTGTCTCGAATGAAGCGTATGACGGCGTGATCTGCGGCTACGGCTCCATGGGCGGAAAGCTGGTCTTTGCTTTCGCGCAGGATATGGGCAGAATGAAGGGCGCACTCGATGCCGCAGGTGCAAAAAAGCTTTGCTCGCTCTACGATATGGCACTCAAGAACGGTGCCCCCATCGTCGGTCTGTTCGATAGCGCAGGCTCGGTCGTCTATGAGGGAAGCGCTGTGCTGGGCGCATACGGCGAGTGGCTCGCCGCTGTGAGCGCAGCATCGGGCATCGTTCCTCAGATCGCTGTGATCGAGGGCGTGTGCGCAGGCCTTTCGTCGGTCGCCGCCTCGATGTTCGACGTCGTGCTGACGGTCGAGGGCAAGTCCCAGATGTATATCACCTCTCCCTTCGTGCTGGGTGAGGATAGCGCGTGTGCAGAGACGGCTGCTAAGAGCGGTCTTGCTGCAGTGAGCTGCGCGTGCGAGAATTGCGCTGTTGCTAAGGTGCGCGAGCTGATCGAGCTGCTGCCGCAGAACAATTGCGATCGTCCCGCTGCTCCCGCTGAGGATCCCAGCCGCGCCATCGCGGCAGACGCAGCACTTCCCGCCGCTCTGCTGGACGGCGGTGCTGTGACCGAGCTGTACGCCGCGTTTGCTCCCGAGCTGACCACGGCTCTGGGCAGAATGGGCGGTGAGACGGTCGGTGTCGTGTACGCACACGGCGCTCTGACGGTCGACGCTGCTCGTAAGGCAATCAAATTCATCAATTTCTGCGATGCGTTCGGTATCGCGCTGATCACGCTGGTCGACTCCGAGGGTGTTGACGTGGATGCCGCCGCTCAGGCCGCTCCCGCCGCATCGGTGTTCGGCAAGCTCGCCGCCGCATATGCCAATGCCAAGTGCGCTAAGATCACGGTCACCGTGGGCAAGGCGTACGGTGCCGCTCACACGCTGCTCGGCTCCAAGGGTCTGGGCGCAGACGTCGTCTTCGCTCTGCCGACCGCCGTCATCAGCACGATGGCACCCGACAAGGCCGTTGCCTTTGTTTGGAACGATAAGGTCACGAACGAGACGAGCCGCGAGGACGTCGAGCGTGAGTGGATCGAGACCTATGCAACGCCCGAGAAGGCAGCCGCTTGTGGTGATATCGACGATATCATCGCGCCCGAGGAGCTTCGCGCAAGACTTTGCTCGGCTGTTTATATGCTTGCCGCAAAGACCGACGTTGCTCCCGCTCGCCGTCACGCCGCTCTGCCGCTCTGATCTTGAAAGGACGGTCTGATCTATGTTGAATATGATAAGCCTTTTGACTGCTAACGGCATGCCAATGGCCGACCGTTTGGCATACTCTCTGCGTATGCTGATCGTTGGTCTGGGTATGGTGTTTGTGGTGCTGGCGATCCTCTGGGGCGTTCTGGTGCTGTCGCGCATTCTGCTGCACGATATGCCGAACCGCCGCCGCGAGGAGGAGAAGGGTGAGTCCCAAAAGGCGGTTGCAACCGCTCCCGCGGCGCCCGCGCCGACACCGGCTCCCGTTGTGGTCCCCGCACCCGCACAGACAGATGCCGCACTCATCGCCGTCATTACAGCCGCCATCAGCGCGGCGATGGCCGAGGAGGGAAGCGCTCCCGCAGGAGGCTTCCGCGTGGTGTCCTTCCGTCGTGTTTCGGGCAACAGTGCCTGGAACCGCAAATGATTTCCGAAACCGAATTTTTTAACTGATAGAAAGGTTGGTAAATAAGAATGAAACAGTATAACGTTACCGTCAACGGTGTCACTTATGAGGTTATGGTGGAGGAAGTCGGCGCAACCGCTACCTACACTGCTCCCGCAGCTCCCGTCGCTCCTGCCGCTGCTCCCGCTCCCGCAGCCGCTCCCGCTCCTGCCGCTGCTCCTGCTCCTGCAGCCGCTCCTGCTCCCGCAGCTACGCCCGCAGGTGCAACTGAGGTCAAGGCTCCTATGCCCGGTACCATTATGAAGCTCAACGTCGCTGTTGGCGATACCGTCAAGAAGGGCGACATCATCTATATCCTTGAGGCCATGAAGATGGAGAACGAGATCTTCGCTCCCGTCGACGGCACGGTCGCCGCTATCTCGGTGGCTAAGGGTGCATCCGTTCAGACCGACGAGGTCATCGCCGCCATCAAGGCATAAGCGATACCTGCTTGTAAATCTGAAAGAAAGGATGCCCTATCATGTCTGAAATTTTGACAAGCCTTGAAAACTTTCTTCGTGAAACGGGCGTTTACATGCTGTTTGCCGAAAATCCCGATTGGTGGAAGACGGCACTGATGTTCGTCATTGCCGGTGTGCTGGTTTATCTGGCTATCGCCAAGGGCTTTGAACCGCTTCTGCTTCTCCCCATTGCCATCGGCATGCTGCTGACCAACTTGCCCGGAGCTGAGATCTTCCATGCGGATTGGTTTGTACAGACGGAGATCAATTACGGTCAAGTGCTTCACGACGGCGGTTTTCTTGATCTGCTTTACTTAGGCGTTAAGCTCGGTATCTACCCGTGCCTGATCTTTATCGGCATTGGTGCGATGACCGACTTTACTCCCCTGATCGCCAATCCCAAGAGCCTGCTGATTGGTGCAGGTGCACAGATGGGCGTGTTCGTTGCTTTTGCAATTGCACTGATCTC